>CANKNK010000068.1 GCA_947483455.1 Comamonadaceae bacterium
ACCTCCGTAGAAAAACCCTATGCCTACAGTTTGTGCGCTGCCGTGGTGCGCCGGTATATTGATTTTTGGTTCAATTCCGATATTGGCAGCATTGATATGTGGGGTCAGGGTCGGCGGGTGGATAGTTACCGCGGCAAATCCAGAATACTGGGTGAAAACCTCTCGCTGATTCACCAGCTCATCGGCGCCGAAAATTTGTGGAAAGCATCCGGTTATGTTGCCACCAAACCCTGCAGCCCATTTGCGTTGCAAAACTGGCTGATTGCGAAGCACGCTCCCTTGCAATTGGTACCCTTCGCAGACGCCCAGTACCACCGTGCCCTGGCCATCTACCGGGACCGCCAGCATGTGTTTAGTTTGCTGATGGTCAATGGCGGTAGCAGCCAGCACATGAACAGCCCGTATTACCCCTTGCCCTTTGCGCGCGGGATCATTGAAGGCATCGCAGACAGCGGGATCGAGCACCCCCAGCTCATGCCCAAAATCACTTTGGAGGACGGCACCGAACTCATGGGTACCGCGTTTTTCAAGCAAATCGAATGTGACACTGCGGGCGGTATCCAACGGGTGCGCTACCGCCTAGATACCTTGAGCCGAGTGGGCGGTCCCGCTCCGATCGAGGACGCCCGCTTTAGTGCAGAGGTGGAATATGTGTTTGAATCTGGACGTATTACCCGCACCGAGCGCTTTGTGCCACGCCAGAACGTACAGGTGCGTGCGTTGAGCCTGGAATTTTTAAGTTTTTCGTCCAAGGGCTTGCAAGCCGGTGGGGGCGTGATATTTCATAAAGGCAGTGTCAAGAGCTTTCAGGCGACCGGCGTGGAGCACTGCCAACTGCTCGTCCTGGACAGCCACACCAGCCTGCGCTCACCCAACGGTGCCATGCGCTCCCTCGTTACATATCGCCGTGACAGTTTCAGCGCCAGCGCACCATTTACGGTGCAGTGGACACTCAGCTACCAATAGGCCTTTGGGGATGCGCTTAGGGCGCTGGCCAGAGCAACCAGTGAATGCTGTCGGGTTTTTCTTTGTGCAGCAGTGCCAGGGCTTTGCCCAACATCTCTGGGGGGTAGGCTGCGCGGGCCAGCGCCAAGGCGTAGATGGCCGGCGGCAAATCGGGCCTTGGCTCCAGGCTGGTTGCAAAGGTCCAGCCTGCGGGATTGACCACTACCTCGGCCACGCGCTGCAGCACCGATTGCAATGATTTCCCATCGATTTCTCGGTGCCACAAGTCCAAGGGGCAGCTGATGTCTAGTGCCGCAGCACTGCAGCGCGCATCGCTGGCCGACCAGCCCTGTCCCGCGGGCACCAGGGCCTGCAGCCGCTGACCATACAGTGCCAGCCGCGTGACGGCTTCCAGGGTGAAGGTGTGATAGTGGTAAGGCTTGGTGCGCGCCAGCTCCAGTGGCATCCAGCCGCGCTTGTCAAACTGTGCGGCAAAGCGATTGGTTTGGGCATCAAACACCAATTGGCGTGCGCGGGCCGTCTCGCCGGTGTAGAGC
The DNA here is from genome assembly GCA_947483455.1 of Comamonadaceae bacterium. Classification (GTDB taxonomy): domain Bacteria; phylum Pseudomonadota; class Gammaproteobacteria; order Burkholderiales; family Burkholderiaceae_C; genus Allorhodoferax. The sequence continues at coordinate 1,503 of CANKNK010000068.1, forward strand.
CAATACAGCGCCAACTGCACATCAAAGAACATGCCGTGGTTGTTCTTGGCGGCGGCTTCGTCTTTGCCATTGTCGCTGGTGCTTAGCCACTGGGCGTACTGGACAAACCAGTCGCGCAGGGCTTGCATTTCCGCTGGCGACAGCGCCGGGTGTATGAGTGCGGCCGCGTCTATGACTTTCCAGAGCTCACGCGTGTCAATAATGCCCAGGCCACGCCCGTCTACGATGCCGGGGATGGACTGCGCATAGCGCAGGTGCGGATTCATGCGGGTAGCGGGCGTCAGGAACCATGCGCGAATCACCGCAGCGGCCTTCTCGGCATAGCGCGCGTCTTGGGTAAAGCGGTACATCAGCGCCAGGTCCAGGCTGTCGGAGGCCATGCCTTGTAGGTTGTCGGCATCGAGCGCGCTGCCATGCGACTCGGGGTTGCGCTGCCCGTCGCGCTGGACGTAGGGCAGGCCATTGGGCGTATTGGGGTTGGGCCACCAGTATGGGCCCATGCTCATGTAGTCGTTTTTGCTGCCCGAAGGCGGCGTGAGGGTTTTGTTCACCACACTGCGGTTAGGCGCCAGCAGCGCTTTGGCGGCCCGCTCTTGGAGGGCTTGGTAGGCGGGCAAGACGGCCGGGTCGGCGGCGAGTATTTTTCCCTGGGTTTGCGACAAGGACTGCGGGTCCAAGGTCCACAAACGATAGGGCGCGGGCGCGGTGGAAGCATGCACTGCCGAGGTGGCCCAAAGGCCGCAGGCCAAAACCAGGGTAAGCAAGGAGTGCATCAGGCGCATAAGAAAAAGCTCTTTAAAACGTGCAAGATACCGCAGCAGGGCGGTTGCGTAGCAGGAAATTGTAAACGTTTAACCTCCCATTGCATAATGGTCATGGGCATAATATGCCGTGAATTTTGAAATGTATGAGAAATCGTTTTCCTTATTTAGTTTTTCCATATGCAAGCCTTTTTCTTCCGCCCCATGGGCTACGCGATCACCGCGCTGGTGCGCGCGCTGGCGGGCTTGTGCCTGGTGCCGACTTTGGTATTCGCGGCTGAGTCGACAGAAGTCGCGCCGCTGACCTTGCCAGGCGCCCAGGCCTTTGTGTACAAGGCCCAAGCCGATTGGGAATTGCGTTTGCACGTGGTCAGCCCGGCCGGACTTCATCCCGCCGACCGGCGTACCGCGGTGTTGGCATTTTTTGGCGGTGGCTGGAGCTCGGGAACGCCTGAGCGCTCCATCGGCTGGGCGCGTTGGGCGGCGTCGCAGGGCATGGTGGGCATTGCTGCCGATTACCGCACCCGTCAACGCTTTCAAACGACGCCGGAGGCCAGTATTTCCGACGGTCGCTCGGCCCTGGCCTGGGTGGCAGCGCATGCGGCGGAGCTGGGCGTCGATCCGCAAAAAATCGTCGTCATGGGCTCCTCGGCCGGCGCCCATGTGGCGGCCTGGACCGCCTTGACCCAAAGCCCGCCCTGGCCTGATGAGCAGCCACGCGGCGCGCTGCCGGCCGCGCTGATGCTGGTCAGTCCGGTGACCGATACCAAGGCAGGCGGCTACGGTGGTCCGGCCCGTTTTGGCGACAGTCCGGGGCGCGCGCTGGCCGCCTCCGTGACCGACCATCTGAGCCCGGGCATGGCACCTAGCTTGGTGTTCCATGCGGTACAAGACAAAACGGTGCCCTATGCCAATTCGGAGGCTTTTTGCGCTGCGATGCGTGCCCAGCAAAACCGCTGCACGCTGGTAACTTTTAGCGAAGGTGGGCACACTTTCTATGCGCAAAGCCAGGGCGGCGCGCTGGCCTTGGCAAAAATTTATGCCGAAATGCAAGCCTTCATGGAGTCGCTAGGCCTGTGGCCTGCGCCTTAGCCGGGTGTGGTGCCCCCACTAGGACCTGGCCCGAGCTTGCAAGCGCCACCTTCAATGCGATCGCACCGAGTGTGGCTGCGACTATGCGGTGTGGGTATGGGACCTAGAGCTTGATGGCGCTGGGGATTAATCGACCTTAAGTGTCAGCCCCAGGCCCAGGAAATTCACGCCGTTATTCGGTAGTTTGATGTCTGCGTTGCTGACGTGGCGGTAGGTAAAGGCCAGGCGTGCGCGTTGGTTCAGGTCTGAAATCCCGAAGCCCATCTCGTCGGTGAATTGGAAATTGGTAGATTTTTGGCGCGTGCCAATATCGGTTTCGCTCACGAGGGTAGGCCCCAAGCCGACGCTGAAATCTACCAGCGCCGAGCCCACTTGGAGTCCGTAGCGCCCAATAGGTATCAGGGCCAGCGAAAACGCCTGCTTGGCATAAGGCCCCGCATCCGCATTCCACACGGACCCCAATACGGTAGGCAGCACTTCAAAAGTCATGGACCTTGGCAGCAGGGAGGCGGCCCCCAGTTGGCAGTCTATGGGCGAAAAATTGAGGGAGTGCGAGGACAACTCCTCGTCCTTAGCCGTTTGGTAACCGAATTGGTAGGCGCTTTTACAGTCAAGCGAATTTCTATGAAAAATAGCGAAGGAATTAGTCAAAATACCCGCTGCCACCACCGTGCTTTTCAGAGTGTCGTTATCTATCGCGAAACATGATGGGGCTGCCAAGAGGCTCAAAAATGCGGCGGCAAGAGACTTTTTCATGGCGATTTTCTTTATTTTTTGAGGGGTAGTATGCGGCGATTCCAGTTTACACCGCAGCCCTTTGAAAGAACGACCAAGGCCAGTGGGGTATGTTTTTTGAATTTTCCAAAATAGCCGCTTTCTTGGTGTCGCCGGTGCACCTGCTGGTGGCACTGGGATTTGCGCTGACTTTTTGGCCCCAAAGTGGCAAGCGAACTGGGTCATTGCGGGCGATCCAACTACTGTTGGGCATTTTGTTATCCCTGCTAGTTTTTCCCGTCGGTAATGAATTACTGGTGCCCTTAGAAACCCGTTTTCCCGCACCGACAAAACTCCCGGACCAAGTCGATGGCATTATTGTTTTAGGCGGTGCGGTGGACGAAGTCGTGAGCGCGGGGCAGGGCCATCTCAGTTTCAACGAAGATGCCGAGCGTGTGCTGGCCCCGTTCAGTTTGTTGCAGCGCTATCCCCGTGCACGCCTGGTGTTTACCGGCGGTAGTGGCGCGCTCCGTCCCGGTCCGTTCAAGGAAGGTGACAAGGTGCGTTTGCTCTGGCGCGACGCCAACGTCGATCGCGGTCAGGTGCTGTACGAAGAAGCCTCGCGCAACACTGATGAAAACGCCCTGTTTACGCGGGACTTGGTCCATCCCCAGCCGGGCGAAAAATGGCTGCTGGTCACCTCGGCGGCGCACATGCCACGCTCCGTGGGCCTGTTTCGCAAGGCCGGCTTTGATGTGATTGCCTACCCCGTGGCATTTAAGTCCACCGGTAAGAACCGCCAGTGGTACGTGCCACGCACAGCGGGCACGGCATTGGGCAATATCGAGTCAGCAGTCCACGAATACGTGGGCCTCTGGGTGTACTACCAGACCGGCCGCACGGATGAATTGTTTCCAGCGCCCAACCCCTCTTGATAGCCAGCAACGGGCCTGTGGCCTGGGTGCGGCGTGCGCAGCTTGTTAATTCAGGCTGCCAATTTGCCAGCGTTGCCAATGCGCATAGGCCAATCGGTAAGTGTTGAGCTGGACCTGCACCGTGGCCTCAATCTGCACACCATAGCCGCCCGCCATCAGCAAGACCAGAGGAATGCGCCTGGCCAGGCACCAGTCGAGCACACGCTGGTCCCGCGCTTGCATGCCTTGATCGCTAAGCTTTAGGCGTCCGAGTCGGTCGCCCTCATGTGGATCGGCTCCCGCCAGAAAAAACACCAGTTGCGGCTCGCAGCGACGGTCCAATGCGAACAAAGCGGCGTCTAGCGCGTCCAGGTAGTCTGTATCGCCAGTGCCGTCGGGCAGACCGACATCCAGGTCACCCGCTTCTTTGCGAAAGGGAAAATTCTTTTCACCATGCAATGACAAAGTGAACACCGATGCGTCGTCCTGAAAAATCCGCGCCGTTCCATTGCCCTGGTGTACATCCAAGTCGATCACCGCTACTTGCAGTGTGCGGCCCTCACGGCGCTGCTGCGCTTGCACCACACGGGCCGCCACCGCCACATCGTTAAACACACAAAAGCCACCCCCCTTGTCCGCATACGCGTGGTGTGTTCCACCGGCCAAATTAGCACCAATGCCCTGGCGCAAGGCCGAGCGCGCCGCGGCCACCGTAGCGCCCACGGAACGGCGTGCTCGCTCCGCCATAGCCTCACTCCAGGGAAAGCCAATCTCGCGCATCACCGCCTGCGCCACGCTGCCATCGGCAATGCTGCGCACATAGTCCGGCGTATGCACCCGAAGCAGCTCGGCATCCTGGGCGCGTGGCGCTTGCAGCAATTGAATAGCGGGTAAATGGGCCACCAGCGCATCGCGCAGCATGGCGTACTTGGCCATGGGAAAGCGGTGCCCCTGCGGCAGGGGCAGCACAAATTGGTCGCTGTAAAAGGCTTGCATTCAAGACAGCCCGCAAGTCTTTGCTACAGGCGCGGCCCTGGTGGTGTGCGCCAGCCGCCCAGGGCAAGCGCTGCCCAGCCTGCCATGAAAGCCATGCCGCCATAAGGCACCAGAGGGCGAAAAACGTCAATGCCGCGCAGCAAACGTAGCTCGATATTCAGGCTAAAAAACAGGCTCCCTGCAACGAAAAGCGCACAGGCAAGCAGCGTCCACCGGTTGGGGCCGGCTTGGCGCGCCATCAGCACCGCGAGCAGCAAACCCAGCGCATGGAAACGCTGCAAATCTATTGCCCAGGCCAGCGCTTGCGCTTGCTGCCCGGAAAGCGTCTCGCCATGGGCGGCTACGGCACTTACGCCAATGGACAGCGCCGCACTCAGGCAGGCAAACACCAGAAAAAAGCGCAGTGCCGCATTCATGCTTGGCGCGGCTTGATTGGCCGCATCATGGGCTGCACAGGGCAGGGGGGTAGTGTGTCATCGGTGGGCATTACAGACGCATGAAGACGATACGGACCCTATTGTGCGCTCTGACTCAATGGCCTAATTGTTTCAAGGCGTGGGCCAGGTAGTCCATCAATACGGCTACCCGGTGTGGGATATAGCGGTTACTGGGCAGCACGGCGTAAATGCCTAAAGATGGCGGCCTAAATTCTGCCAGTATCTCCACCACCGCTTTGCTGGCTAAAAACGGTTCGGCCAAAAAATCCGGTTGCATCGAGATGCCCATGCCTGCGGCATTGGCAGCCAGCAAGGCCAGGCCGTTGTTGGCCGCGAGCCGTCCGCGCACGCCCACGTTTTTCACTTGGCCGTCAATGCGGTAGGCCCATTGCGCAGCTGTGCTGCTGCTGGTGTAGAGCAAGCATTCGTGGTGACGCAAGGCATCCGGGTGGGTGGGCGTACCGTGCTCGGCCAGGTAGGCTGGCGCGGCCACGGTTTGCACTTGACACTCGCCCAGCTTGCGCACTATGTCGCTGGCATGCAAGTCGGCCGTCACCCGTATGGCTAAGTCCAAGCCTTCTTCGATCAGGTTAGAGCGCTGGTCCGACATGGTCAGCAACAACTCCAGGTTTGGGTGCAGCCGCATGAACTCCAGCAGCGCGGGCATCAGGCGCTGGCGCCCAAAGGTCAGCGGTATCGCCATTCGCACCCGTCCGCGCACTTGGGCGCCTTCTTCGCGCAGGCCTGTCTCAGTGGCATCGACCAAATTGAGGATGAGCCGGCACTTTTCCAAATAGGCCGCGCCCGCAGGGGTCAGCGTGAGGCTGCGCGTGCTGCGGGTGATCAGCTTGACGGCAAGGTGTTTTTCCAACGCGCTAATTTGACGGGTGATGCCTGAGCGGTCGACTTGCAACTGGTCGGCCACCGCCGTAAAGCTACCGGCTTCGGCCACGCGCACAAAGATTTGCATTGCATCTAGTTTGTCCATTGTTGCAAATTATGCAACAAATATTTGTTTATTAGTGACTATTTCTTTTGTTTAGAAAGACCTACAGTCCATCTAAACCAATCAACTTGATCATGCAAAACGCACCTAAGGTTCTTTTTGTGCCCCACGGCGCACCTACTTTTGCCCTGAACCCGGGCGCGGCTGGTGCTGCCTTGGCCCAAGCCGCGCAGGCCTTTGCCACGCCGCGGGCGATCCTGGTCGTCAGCCCCCATTGGGAGACCGATGTACCCACCGTCGGCACGGCCACGCAACTTGAAACTATTTACGACTTTGGCGGCTTTGACCCACGCCTGTATGACATTCGTTACCCGGCCACTGGCTGCCCCGAGGCCGCCAAGCTGGTGGCCAGCGCACTGCAAGCGCAAGGCCTGCCGGTGCAGCTAGACCCAAGGCGTGGCCTGGACCATGGCGCTTGGGTACCTCTGCTTCATATGTTTCCCGATGCCGACATTCCCGTCGTGCCCCTGTCGATACAAAGCCACGCCGGTCCGGCCCAAGCCTACCGCGTCGGTCAGGCGCTGGCCACTATCGCGCAAAGTGATATTTTGGTCGTCGCCTCGG
>CANKNK010000069.1 GCA_947483455.1 Comamonadaceae bacterium
ACCAGACGGCGTGATGCCCGCTTTCCAGCGTCATGCGGCCTTTGGCTGCTATAAAAACCTGTTGGTATAGGTAAAGCCTGGCCTCCGGCCCAATCACGCCGGAATACGTCACCTCGTAGGTATGGCGCAAAACTTTGCGACCCCTGGCGCGGGCCGAGCCGGCATCAAATTCGTGATGGGAGTCCCCATCGGGCTCGGTCTGGACCAGGGAATGTTGCGCTGGCTGCATGATTTTTGTCTCTTCTATGATTTTTTCAATACACAGCCCATAGTAACAAAATCATTAAATAATTGCTTAAGTTAACATTCAATTGCAATTAGAGTTGTTTTTGGTTTATATTGAGTTTCGATTGCTTAAGGGTAGGCCGTAGGAGTCTGCCGCAGCGTGCGTTGAATACCCACATGTCCTACGAAGAAACATCCAACGTGTACTCACCCATTTTGGGTCCTATGGCCCCAAGGCCATCTGCCCGAGCCACTACCAAGTGTTCTGGTTTAGCTCTTTTTGCCGCATCCCAGCGCGCTCTCACGACGCGCTACCGACGCGCTCGCACAAACGCTTCAGAATTGGTCAACCTTAAAGGTGTGCGTTAGTTATGTTTCGCCCTGATTTAATTTGTGGAGCGAAGCTTGTTTAACATCATCATCGTCGACGACAACGCCGAGCTGCGTCAGGGCTTAGAGAGCCATCTTTCGCAAGATGGTTTTAGAGTCGTCGCACTTGAAGATGGTGAGCGCCTCAGTAGCGCGATCAATGCCAACAAGCCCGATGCGCTTTTGGTGGATTTGAACCTAGCACAAGAAGATGGTATTGACATCATTAAGCGGGTCAAGCGCGCCTATCCGCTTCTGGGCGTGGTGGTCTTGACGGCCAGGGTGCGCAGCATCGACCGCAAAATGGCTTACGAAGCAGGCGCCGATGTTTTCATGACCAAACCGGCAGGCGCCGATGAGGTCAGCACAGTGCTCAAAAGCGTGTGCCGTCGTGTCGCGCCCTTAGCGCAAGACACCGAATGGGTCCTGGACTTGCGGGGCCACCGAGTGGTGCCTCCCAGCGGCCAGGCCATTGGCCTGACCGGACGCGAATGCCTGCTCTTGCACGAGCTTGCGTTGTCGGCGCAATTGCTGAGTTATTACCGATTATTTGAAGTGCTGGGCGATGCGGATGTGTCCGAGCAAGTCAACAAAATACGCATTGAGCAATTGATTAGCAGGGTCCGCCAAAAACTAGCGCCGACTTTGGGTGGCAGCGCCAGTATCAAAGTCCTGCGCTGCAGAGGCTACCGGCTTTGCATTACGGTCCGCGTAGAGGCCTGATCAGCCTATTTGTAGCGCAAGCTGCTGTGTCAGCGCGATGTACTCCGCAACCGCAACTTCCTGCGCGCGCCTTTGCAAATCAAAGCTTCCGGAGAAATGGTGTTGGTCTAAAAACGCGCCCAAGGTGTGCCGCAGTAGCTTGCGCCGTTGACTGAAGGCGACTTGCACCAAGGGGCCCAAGAGTGCGGCATCGTGCAGCGCCGGCTTAGCCAGGGGCTGCATGCGTACCACAGCGCTGTCCACCCGCGGTGGCGGGGTAAAACTTTGTGGCGCGACGGCCAACACGTTTTCCATCTGGTAACGCCATTGCAGCATCACGCTCAAGCGTCCGAAATCGGCGGTGTCGGGCGCGGCGACCATACGGTCCACCACTTCTTTTTGCAGCATGAAGTGCTGGTCCTCAATGCAGACCGCAAAATCGAGCAGGTGAAACAAAATTGGCGTGGAAATGTTGTAAGGCAAGTTACCCACGACCCGCAAGCGGCCTTGCGTCTTTGCGCCTTGCGCGCTAAGCGCGCTAAAGTCAACGCGAAGCACGTCGGACTCGATCACGTGCAGATGCGCATGGGTGCGCAAGCGCGCGGCCAGATCACGGTCTAATTCGATCACCGTCAGCGCACCCAAACGCTCCACCAAGGGCTGCGTCAAAGCGCCAAGTCCCGGCCCGATTTCCACCATCGTCTGACCTGCCTGCGGGGAGATGGCTTGCACGATGGCTTCGATAACGCTGCCGTCGCTCAAAAAATGCTGACCAAAGCGCTTACGCGGTATGTGTTGCATCAAAACCGCCTACCGCACCGGCACTGCGCGTGCCACCGGCTTATCCGGGATCACGTATTTCAACGAAAGCGCGGCCACGCACGTCCCGGACCCAGGCCTCAAAGGCCTCGTCGGCACGTTTGGCCCGCAGCAAGTTGCGTTCACGTTCGCCTAGCTGGGCAGGCGTCAGGTCCACAATGCGGCGCTCCAAGAGTTCAATCAGGTGGACCCCAAAACGCGATACCAGCGGTTCGGCAATTTCCTTTTCCCGCAGGCGCGCAAGCACTTGTTCAAATTCGGGAACAAACAGGCCGGGCCCAGCCCAGCCTAAATCGCCGCCCTGGGCTGCGCTACCGTCTCGCGATAGCGCGCGCGCTTGCGCCTCAAAGGTGGTGGCGCCTGAAAGAATGCGTTCACGTACTGCAGCGAGTTGCTTGGTAGCTTGTTCCAGCGTCAAGGACGCATCGAGCCGCAGCAGGATATGGCGCGCATGGTGCTGCACTTGGGTGTCCGAGAGCCCATTGACGCGTCGCTCCAATAATTTGAGCAAATGCAAGCCCGCATCCGAGCGCACCCATTGCGATACCCCGCCGACCGCCAGGGCCTGACTTGCATTGACAAACAAGGGAGGGTAGCGCTCGGCCGGACGCAAGCCAAGTTGCCCTGCATTGCTGCGTTCAGCCGCTGAAAATTGTTGTACCAGGGACTCAAAGGAATCGCCGGCCTTTAATCGGTCTAGAATTTTCTCGGCCTGCTGCTGGGCCTCTGTGACTTTAGCCGCACTGGGGTTTTCCGGCAGCGCCAAAAACAAATGCCCAAGATTGATCTCCTGGTTTTGCGGGTCTTTGGCCGCTTCTTTGCGCGCAGCCAGCGCCGCCTCTACTTCGGCATCGCTGATTTTGATCCGCCCCTCCACCTCACGCTCTTGCAAGCGGTTGATCAGGAGCTGGTCGCGCAATTGCTTGCGAAACGCGGCCTGGGTCGTTCCACGCCGCTCCAAGTTGGCACGCAGCTGCCCCAGGTCTAATTGGTTTTGGGCGGCGATATTGGCTTCCGCTTGGTCGATAGCAGCGGGGTCGATGCGCAAGCCTGTTTCCCTGGCCAGTTGGAGTTGTGCGCGCTCTACGACCATGCGCTCCAGCAAAGCCGCACGAAGATCTGCTGCGGGCGGTAGCGGAGCAGACTGCGGGCCACGGCTTTCCATCAATTGTCGGATCTGGTTTTCCAACTCCGCATTGGTAATGGGCTCCGAATTGACCAGCGCAACAATGTAATCATTGTTTGGCGCAGTCTGTGCATGGCCTGCCGTGTTGATTGCAAGCAAAAGAGAAAAAATCCACACATGCAACTTCATACGATTAGGGGTAAAGAGTGAATGAACCATGGTAAAAACGCCTCAGCGAAGGTACTGGTAGCGCGGGATGCTATCGGTTAGGGTTTTGAAGGGGTCAATTCCAAGTCGCGTAAAGCCCACCAACTCCATTTGGAACATCAGTTTGGAATTCGCGGTCTGGGGCGTGATAGGGGTGCGGCTGTACACAACGCGGGCAATCCAGCAACCTGCATCGTACTCTAGGCCCAGAAGGCTATCGACCAGTTGCTGTTCGCGCAAACTGTAGGCCACGCGCCCGAGACCGTAGTAGCGGCCGGCATCGGGATCGGACCTAGCGCCTGCCAGGTTCCAAAGCCCCTGGAGTGGCCATTGCCAGCTAATGTCCACTTGCTCGCTTGCGTTTAATTGCGAGCGATAAGCGACATTGAGCGTTTGAAAATCGCCGGCATGGTAGCGCCCGCCGATTACCGAGCGCACCGATTGCTGGGTTTGGATGTTGTATTGCGTGGCAGCGTCCACCACCCAACGGTCTCCCAGGTTGAGGCGCGAACCCAGCAACACATCGCTCAGTCCGGTTGCGGCGGGTGCTTGCCCGGGCAAGAGGGTTACTTTTTGCTCTTCAAACCGTAAGCGCTGCGCCATACCAAAGCTGGCCAATTGGGCGCCAGTGTCCGGGTTGAGAAAACGCGTTGTCAGGCCTAACGTTAGCAAATTATTATCGGAAATCTTGTCGTGGCCGACATAGGCGTTCTCGGTAAATACAGCGGTCAAATTCAGGTCTTGCGCCGCCGTGTCGTAATTGGGTAGCAGGCTTTGGTCGGTAAAGGGCGTGTACACATAAAAAGCACGCGGCTCCAAGGTTTGCAGCAGCTTTGCGCCCAAAATCTCCGTGTTGCGTTCAAAGGTAAGCCCGGCGTCTAAGCTGAAGGTGCTGACCAGGCTATTGGCTGACTGCTGGTTGCTAATGGGGGCGTCAAATTGGTAGCCCGCCACATGGGTTTGCACTTTGGGCGTCAGGTAAAAAGCTGGCCAAATCATGGGGTAGCTGATTTGCGCCCAGGCAAAAGCGCGCTGCGCATTGGGCTGGCGCGTGAGTGTGCGGTCCCCCTCAAACTGGGTGAAGTCGGTGTCCACCGACCAGTCGAACCCTTGCACATTGCTTTGGGCATAGCGCAGCGTCCACTGCGGCATCCGGTCATAAGGCGTGATGATTTGCAGGCCCTGCCATTTTTGTACTTTCAGCATAGAAGACAAATCACCCCGCCCCCAACTCGCCGTGAGGTCTGCCGGCAGTTGCCGATTCGTTCCGCCCAAAGGCAAGCCGCTTTGCAAAAGCGTGCTGCTGATAAAGTCCGATCCGTAGTTGTCGTCGCCCACGCGGCTGATATTGGCGGCTATGGAAATGCTGCCAACCGGGCTGGCAATCTGCGTATTGTGTAAAAGCGCCAGCGCAACGCGGTCTTGCCCGCGCAAGCGGTCGCCCGGCATATAGGCTAGCTTCAAATCCCCGGAATAGTTCGGCTCCAGATAGCGCAATTGGTTTTCAATATTCACCCCCCGGTTGCTCATGAAGTTGGGCGTCACCGTCAGGTCGTAGTGGGGCGCGAGGTTAAAGTAGTAAGGCGTGGCCAGTTCAAACCCGTTGGTGCTGTCTATGCCAAACAAGGGTGGCAAAAAACCCGATTTGCGTTTTTCCGTGATGGGAAAACTAAAGGGTGGCACCGGCAGTACCGGCAGACCCTGGAAGTGCAAATAGGCGCCCTGGGCTTGCCCAATCTCTTGCTCATTGTCGATATTCAGTTGCTTGGCGGTCAGCGCCCACTCGGGCACCCATTGAGGGCCGGGCTTGCGTCTACAGGTGGTGTAGCTACCCTGGTGGGCCGTCATATGGTTTTTATCTGCAAAGTCAGCGCGCAGTGCTTCGCCGTGGCCTTTTTCTCCGCCTAGCTGGTAGGTGATGTCGGTGAAAAAGCCCTCAAAGCGTTCTACATCCATGTCCAGATAGCTGCCGGTATAAATGCGTTCGTTGCGCTCAATGCGCACATGGCCTTGGGCTTGCATGCGATCGGTGCGCTGGTCGTAACGCAGGCGGTCGGCGCTGATCTGCGCGTCTGAGCGCAGCATTTGCGCGTTGCCTTCCAGGACCACTTCCTTGTCGGCATGCCCGCTGAGCGTGTCACCAGACAGGTAAGCCCAGTTTTTTTGGCCAGGTGTGTTCATCAGACTGGCGGGGCCTGGTGCCGCGGGCGGCGCGCTCTGCGCGCTTACGGGAATCGATAGCACGGTCAGCGCCGCCCAAAGCCCCGCTTGGACCAGAATCTTCGCTTTTGCAGCCCGTGCCAAGGCAACAGGCAAGCGGTATTCTGTAAGCATGAACAAGGAAGCGGGCAAGGTAGGTGCGCAAAAAGATGGACAATGGATTATCCATGAGCCCCACTGACCCTTCCTCCCTCGTAGGCGGCGCCCACGCGTCGGCAACAGTTTCCCAAAGTGGCGCGCCACTCCAGCCAAGCCCGGACACTTCCAATGCGGCCGCAGCGCAGCCCGTGCATTGGCCCGATGCCGCGCGCGGCCATGCGTTTGACGCCTGGTTGCAGTCGGTGCAACAGCGCTTTGGTCTACAGCCTGATAGCGTGCGCTTGGCGTCGGCCGATGCCAGCTTCCGGCGCTATTTGCGTGTAAACAGCGCAAATAGCATCTACGGCCCCAGTTTGATCGTGATGGACGCGCCGCCAGACAAAGAGGACAGCACCGCTTTTGTCAGCGTCGCCGGCTTGTTGCAACAAGCGGGTATCCACTGCCCGCAGGTACTCGATTGGGACCAGGCGCACGGCTTTATGTTGCTGAGCGACCTAGGCGATCAGACCATGATGCAGCGTATAGACCCGGCAGCACCGCCGCCTTTGGACGTGTATTTGCAAGCGGTGGACACCTTGATTGCTTGGCAAAAGGCATCCCAGCCCGGCGTATTGCCACCCTATGACCATGCGCTTTTACGCCGTGAAATGGATTTGTTCCCGCAGTGGTACATCGCGCAGCACCGAAAAGTGGCACTCGATGTTGCGCAAAACAAAGTCTTGGACCAGGCGTTTGAAACCATCATCGCCAACAACTTGTCCTGGCCTTCGGTGTATGTGCACCGCGACTTTATGCCGCGTAACCTGATGGATGGTGGGCGCGCGCATCCGCTGGGTGTGCTGGATTTTCAGGACGCGGTGTATGGGCCTATCACTTACGACATCGCCAGCCTGATGCGCGATGCCTTTCTCAGCTGGGAAGAGGACTTTTGCCTGGATGTGACGGTGCGCTACTGGCAACAGGCGCGCAAAGCCGGCTTACCCGTGGGCGATGACTTTGGCGAGTTTTACCGGGCGGTGGAATGGATGGGCTTGCAACGGCATATCAAAATTGCCGGCATCTTTGCGCGCCTGACCCTGCGCGACGGCAAGCCCAAGTATGTGGCCGACACGCCGCGTTTTATCGGCTATATCCGCGCCACCTGCGGCCGTTACCGCGAGCTCAAACCCCTGCTTCGCCTGGTGGAGGGGATCGAGGGCATAGCGCCGCCCCAAGCTTTTTCGTTTGGCCGTGTTTAAGCATTTGTTGCCACGCCATGCCATGTCCGCACTGAGCGCTGCACGCTAATGCCCCGGTTTTACTGCCCATCTCCCTTGCAAACCGGCGCGGTACTGGACCTGCCGCCCGGCCCGGCCCGCCATGTGCAGGTCTTGCGCATGCAGCCGGGCCAGACTATTACCTTGTTCAACCACGGCCCCGGCTGGGATGGGGGCTTGCAAGCGCAGCCGACAGCGGGCGAATTTGAGGCTGACATCCTGCTCATGGGCCGTAGCCAGGTGCAGGTGCGCGTCGGTGCATTCAAGGCGCGGGACTGCGAGGCCGCGCGCCGGGTGTTTATCGCTGTGGTGATGCCGGCCAATGAGCGCATGGATTGGCTGGTGGAAAAAGCCACGGAACTGGGCGTGGCCGCGATCTATCCCTTGACCAGCGAGCGCAGCGTGCTGCGCCTCTCTGGGGAGCGTGCGGACAAAAAAATCGCGCACTGGCAAGCTGTAGCGATTGCGGCTTGCGAGCAGTGCGGCGCCAACCAGGTGCCGCGGGTGCATGCGGTACAAAGCCTGCCGCATTTTTTGCGCGATCGCGCCGGTGCAAAGTGGTCCGAAGACGCGGCGGCCCCAGCCCGATTACTGCTTTCGCTACAGGCCGACGCCAAGTCCCTGCGCCATTGGGCTGGAATGCCCAGCACGCAAGCCGCACTGGTTTTGTCTGGCCCCGAGGGTGGCTTTAGCCCCGCTGAAGAAGCGCTTGCCATAGAGGCCGGGTTTGCACCACAGTCGCTGGGTGCGCGTACTTTGCGTGCGGAGACGGCGGCCTTGGCAGCCTTGGCGCTATTGACCTGATTCGCTTGCTTGGCCGCTTTTGCTAGGCAGTCGCGGCCAGATCAGCCCAGCCCACTTGCAGCCATTGCTGCAAGGCG
>CANKNK010000070.1 GCA_947483455.1 Comamonadaceae bacterium
GTGGACGCGGCCATGGCCCAGCTGAACCAGAGCGGTTATATGCACAACCGCCTGCGGATGGTGGCGGGCAGCTTTTTGGTCAAGCACCTGGGCATCGACTGGCGCTGGGGGGAGCGCTATTTCGCCGAGCAACTGAACGACTTTGACCTCTCGGCCAACAACGGCGGCTGGCAATGGGTCAGCTCCAGCGGTTGCGACGCCCAGCCTTATTTCCGCATCTTTAACCCCATCAGCCAAAGCGAAAAATTCGATGCCGCAGGCAAGTTCATACGCCGCTACGTGCCGGCACTGGCCGGTTTGGACGCCAAACACATCCATGCACCCTGGCTGGCACCTGCCTTGGTGCTGCAGGCCGCGGGGGTGCAACTGGGAACGAACTACCCGCACCCGGTGGTGGACCATGCGCAAGCGCGCGCCGCCACGCTGGCGCGCTACGCGGTGCTCAAAAACCAAGCCACGGCGGACTAGGGGGACCGATTTGGCAGGCCGTTCGCCCGGCGGGCTCTGCGGCGTGGCAACCCACGCAAAGATGCAAACGTACGAACCGGGTTTAAATTTGCACCATCTCAAAGTCTTCTTTACGCGCGCCACACTCGGGGCAGGTCCAATTCATGGGCACGTCGACCCACAAAGTGCCGGCAGCAATACCGTCATCCGGGGCGCCCAGAACTTCGTCATAAATCCAGCCGCAGATCAGGCACATCCAAGTTTTGGTATCAGTCACAGCGTATTTACCTTGAGAATAGAATGAAGCGATTGTAAATAGTGCCTTGCGGCGGGCCGCCAGGCGCTTTTCTGACTCCTTGATTGCGGCGCCCTATCTATCTGTTGCGACCATGAAGCACCCCAAAAAAGACACGGCAGGCCCCGCCCCCATCACCGTGCTGGACGAAGACGGTCCGGCCGACGGCCCAGTAGCCAGCGTGATGGTTTTCAATGCCAATGACCCCAGTGGCGCCGGCGGCCTGACCGCCGACTGCCTGGCTATGGCCTCGGTCGGTGTGCATCCCATGCCGGTGATGACCGGGGCCTATGCGCGTGATACCAGCGACATCGCCGACCACTTCCCCTTGGACGACGACGCGCTTTTGGCACAGGCACGCACCATCTTGGAAGATGTAGCGCCCGACGTGTTCAAAGTCGGCTTTGTCGGCAGCCCAGAGAACCTGAGCGCTGTCGCCGCCCTGGTATCGGACTATGCCGATGTGCCGGTGGTGACCTATATGCCCGACCTGTCCTGGTGGCACGAGGACCAGATTGACCCATACCTGGACGCCTGCGCCGACATGCTGCTGCCGCAAACCACGGTGCTGGTGGGCAGTTACGGCACGCTGGCGCGCTGGCTGCTGCCCGACTGGGACGCACCGCGTGCCCCCGACGCCCGCGACATTGCCAAAGCGGCACAGGAACTGGGCGTACCCTACACCCTGGTCACCGGTATCCCCTTGCCCGAACAATTCATTGACAACGCCTTGTGCAGTGCCAGCGCGCTGATGTGCAGCGAAAAATTTGAGCGACTGGAAGCGACCTTTGTGGGCACTGGCGATACCCTGTCCGCGGCCTTGGCGGCGCTGATTGCCGTAGGCACCGAGTTGGCCGAGGCCGTCACCGAGGCACTGAGTTACCTAGACCGCAGCCTAGAGGCCGGTGTGCGTCCGGGCATGGGCCATGTGCAGCCAGACCGCCTGTTTTGGGCACATGATGTGCCCGATGACGAGTTGCTGATCGATACCGAAGATTCCGACCAACCTTTTCTTTTTGACTTCCCACCCAATGAAACCCGCCACTGACCGCAACCTCGAACTCTTTCAACGCGCCGCTGCTGTGATCCCCGGCGGCGTCAACTCGCCGGTACGCGCTTTCAAAGCCGTGGGCGGAACGCCGCGCTTTGTGACCCGCGCCCAGGGCGCGTATTTTTGGGACGCCAACGGCCAGCGCTATATCGACTACATCGGCTCCTGGGGCCCCATGATTTTGGGCCATGGACATCCTGCCGTGGTCGAGGCGGTGCAAAAAGCGCTACTGGAAGGCTTTTCCTTTGGCGCGCCCACCGAGCGTGAGGTCGAGCTGGCCGAAGAAATTTTGCGCCATGTGCCCAGCATGGACATGGTGCGCCTGGTCAGCTCGGGCACCGAAGCGGCCATGACCGCCATCCGACTGGCACGCGGCGCTACCGGGCGCAGCAAATTTATCAAGTTCGAAGGCTGCTACCACGGCCACGCCGACCCTTTGCTGGTCAAAGCCGGCTCGGGCCTGGCCACGCTGGGCAACCCTACCAGTGCCGGTGTGCCGCCCGAAGTGGTGCAGCACACGCTGGTTCTGGAATACAACAACCTAGAGCAACTCGAAGAAGCCTTTGCCTTGCACGGCAAAGACCTGGCTTGCCTGATGATCGAGCCGATTGCCGGGAATATGAATTTCGTGCGCGCCTCGGTGCCCTTCATCAAACGCGCACGCGAGTTGTGTACCCAATACGGTGCGCTGCTGGTGTTTGACGAGGTGATGAGCGGGCTGCGCGTGGCCCTGGGCAGCGCACAAAGCGTGTACGCCAAAGCGCTACCCGGTTTTGCACCGGACATTACCGTGCTGGGCAAGGTAATTGGCGGCGGCATGCCACTGGCCGCGTTTGGCGGCAAGCGCGCCGTGATGGAGCAAATGGCACCGCTGGGGCCGGTCTACCAGGCCGGCACATTGTCCGGCAACCCGATCGCCACCGCCTGCGGTCTGGCCACGCTGCGCGAAATCAGCAAACCCGGTTTCTTCGACGCACTGGCCACGAAAACCCAATCGCTGATGCGCGGCTTGCAAGGCGCGGCCGATGCGGCGGGCGTGCCGTTTAGCACCGACAGTGAAGGCGGCATGTTCGGCTTTTTCCTGTTTCCCGAACTGCCGCAAAACTACGCCAAAGTCATTAGCACCGACAACAAGCGCTTTAACACTTTATTCCACGGCATGCTGGACCGGGGCGTTTATTTCGCACCAGCGTTGTACGAAGCGGGCTTTATGAGTGCGGCGCACACCGAGGCGGATATCGCAGAAACCGTGGCGGCGGCTACAACCGTGTTTGCCAGCTTGTAACAGGCCTTTTCTGCGCGCACCGGCGCAGACCCGTTGCGCAGAAAAAAGCGGCCTTCGAAGGCCGTTTTTTTGGGCTGTAAAAACTTGCTCTGCCTAGTGTCTAAAGTGCCGCACCCCGGTATAGACCATGGCCACGCCACGCTCGTCAGCGGCGTGCACTACTTCGTCATCACGCATGCTGCCGCCGGGCTGGATGATGCAGCTGGCGCCCGCATCGACCACCACATCGAGCCCATCACGAAACGGGAAAAAGGCATCACTGGCAACGACAGTACCGCTCAATGACAGGCTGGCATGCCCCGCCTTGATGGAAGCGATGCGGGCCGAATCCAAGCGGCTCATTTGGCCAGCGCCCACGCCCATGGTCATGCCGTCTTTGCAAAACACAATAGCATTGGATTTGACGTACTTGGCCACTTTCCAGGCAAACAACATATCCTGCATTTGCACGGCGCTGGGCTGCACTTTGCTGACCACGCGCATATCGGCCAAGCTCAGTTCGTGGTTGTCGGCGGTTTGCATCAACATGCCCGAACCCACGCGTTTGACATCGACCGCATTGCGCCCCAGGGTCCATGCGCTGGCTTTGTCAGGGCGCTGGCCCAGGGCATAAGGCAATGTAATCTGCAACACGCGCACATTGGCTTTGGCTGACAGGACCTTGAGCGCCTCGGCACTGAAGGCAGGCGCGATCAGCACTTCCACAAATTGGGCGCTGACATGGCGCGCGGTATCGCCATCGACTTCGCAATTGAAGGCGATGATGCCGCCAAATGCAGAGGTGGGGTCAGTGCTGAAAGCTTTGGCATAAGCGCTGGCTGCATCCGCTGCAATGGCCACGCCGCAGGGGTTGGCGTGTTTGACGATGACGCAGGCCGGCGTTTCAAAGCTCTTGACACATTCCCAGGCCGCATCGGCATCGGCAATATTGTTGTAGCTCAGTTCCTTGCCTTGTAATTGCTGCGCGGTCACCAGCGAGCCCGGGGCCGGGTACAGGTCACGGAAAAATGCGGCGTACTGGTGTGGGTTTTCGCCGTAACGTAAATCCTGCAATTTCACAAAACGGCCATTGGCCTGACCGGCAAACACCGACATGCTGCCATCGGGCTGCACGGATGAGAGATAGTCGCTGATCGCGCCGTCATATTGACTAATGCGGTTGAACGCTGCTACCGACAAGGCAAACTTGGTGCTGCTGCTCACCCCACCATGGGCTTGCAGTTCCGCGATCACGGTGTCGTACTGGCTGGCGTCGGTGAGGACGGCCACGTCTTTCCAGTTTTTGGCGGCGCTGCGCACCATGGCCGGGCCGCCGATGTCGATATTTTCAATTGCCTCTTCCAAGGTGCATCCGGCGCGCGCCACCGTGGCTTCGAAGGGATACAAATTCACCACCAGCAAGTCGATGGTGTCTATGCCATGCGCGGCCAGCGCCTGCATGTGCGCAGGTACATCGCGCCGCGCCAGCAGGCCACCGTGTACTTTAGGGTGCAGGGTTTTCACCCGGCCATCGAGCATTTCCGGAAATCCCGTCATCTCGGCCACTTCGGTCACCGGTAGGCCATGCTCGGCCAGCAACTTGGCGGTGCCACCGGTCGAGAGCAGGCGAATGCCCAAGGCGTGCAGCGCACGCGCCAAGTCCAACACGCCGGTTTTGTCCGAGACGGAAAGTAAAGCGTTCATACAAGGTGGTGTTCTAAAAGTTTTTTGCGCAAGGTATTGCGGTTCAGGCCCAACCACTGCGCGGCTTTGGACTGGTTATTCGCGGCGGCGACCATGACCACTTCCAGCAAGGGTTTTTCCACGGCGCGCACCAGCATCTCGTGCATGCCGTGCGGCTCTAAGCCATCGAGGTCGCGCAAATAGGTTTCTAGGCTGGCGCGCACACATTCGTCCAGCGTGTTATTGCTCATGGTGCAGGCTCAAGGTCGGTTGGCGCATAAGGTCGCTTTCATTGGCACAGGGTGTCGCGTCGGGCAATAGCCGCCCGCTGGCATCATAGGCCGCAGGGATGCGGTCCATGCTTTGGTTTAAATGGTCTAAGTAATCGGCTACGGCCTGCGCTTGCGCAGCGCTGTCGTTCAATAGGTTGAGGCGGCGGCGGAAGTCTTCGCCGCCGGGCAGGCTGCGCAAGTACCACGCAATGTGTTTGCGCGCACTGCGCACGCCGGTGTACTCGCCGTACAGGCTGTAATGGTCTTGCAAATGCGCGAGCAGCCAACGACGTACTTCTTGCACCAAGGGCGGCGCAAGCACACTGCCGGTATCTAAAAAATGGGTTATTTCCCGAAAAATCCAGGGGCGTCCCTGGGCGGCGCGGCCAATCATCACCGCATCTGCACCGGTGGCAGCTAGCACCTGGCGCGCCTGGTAGGGGCTATTGATATCGCCATTGGCTACGACCGGAATATGCAGCGCGGCTTTCACCGCCGCGATGGTCTCGTATTCGGCTTGGCCGCGATAGCCTTGCTCGCGCGTTCGGCCATGGATCGTGACCATGGCGACACCGGCGCTTTGCGCGGCCAGCGCAATAGACAAGGCGTTTTTTTGGCTCTGGCACCAGCCGGTGCGCATCTTGAGCGTGACCGGCACACCGTGCGCTACGCTGGCCTGCACCACGGCCTCGACGATGTCCAATGCCAAAACCTCATCTTGCATCAGCGCCGAACCGGCCCATTTGTTGCACACTTTTTTGGCCGGGCAGCCCATATTGATGTCAATGATTTGCGCGCCACGGTCGATGTTGTAGCGCGCCGCGTCGGCCATCATGGCCGCATCGGTGCCTGCAATTTGTACCGCAATCGGGCCGGGTTCGCCCTCGTGGTTCGCGCGGCGCGAAGTCTTGAGTGAATCCCACAAATCGCGCCGCGAGGTGACCATTTCACTGACCGCATAGCCTGCGCCCAAGCGCTTGCACAACTGCCTGAACGGGCGGTCGGTAACGCCTGCCATAGGCGCGACAAACACCGGATTTGCCAATGCGTAAGGGCCGATTTGCATGCTGGAAATATGTATTGGAAGAAAGCGTCAAGGCCGCGCACGACAGGGTTTGGCTTGGGCGGGCGACCATTCTATATGCCCAAAATTTCAGCACACTGGCCTGCGGGCAGTAGGCGCTCCCTATACTGACCCTGTGATGGAAATTTGGATGCAAACGCTCTTGGATATGCTGGCCCTCCCGGCCTACGGTCTGTCCACGGTTTTTGTCGTGTCCTTTATTTCGGCGACCCTGCTGCCCATGGGCTCAGAGCCGGTGGTACTGGGCGTGATTCACCTGAACCCTGCGCAGTACTGGCCGGTGATAGCCGTAGCCACCGTGGGCAATACCCTGGGTGGCGCACTGGACTACGCCATGGGACGCGGCGCCGGCCACTTGGCAGCGCAGGCTAGCAATGCGTCTGTACAAACACGCGCACTGCGTTGGCTGCACCGCTTAGGGCCCAAAGCCTGCCTGCTCGGCTGGCTGCCGCTCGTGGGGGACCCGCTATGCACCCTGGCCGGTTGGTTGAAGTTGCCCTTCTGGCCTTGCTTGGCCTATATGCTGATCGGCAAATTTTTGCGCTACGTGCTTATGACTGCTGCGTTTTTTGAAGGTATGCGCTTGGTGCTGTGATTTAGGGTTTCACAAGTTCGCGGATATCGATACGCAAGTCTTTCGCACCTAGGGCCACCGGCGCCGACTGGCCTTGTAAGTCGCCAGGCTGGGCGATGGCATTACCGCTTTTACTGATGCGCGCGCTAATGACCACTTGGGTGGCGCTAGACAGACGCGCTTGCGGCGACATGGATTTGCTGTCATCGAGCTTGAATTGGTAGGGCAAGTCTTTGACCTGCTTACGTTCAGCAGCCAGGGGCATACGGCCATTAGGCGCGGCTTTGGCAAAAATAAACACCGTGTCTTCGGGGCTGGCCTGGGCGCGCAATTCGGGCGACAAACTGACCGTACCGCTAACCGAAGGCCCGCCTGCTGCCGCAGGGTCTGCCGCAGCATGGGCCTGCGGCTTGGCTTGCGCCGCTTGGGGCGCGGCCTGTGCGGGCAGGCCCGCCAGTTTGCGCGCCTCTTGCAAGCTGGAGGAGACACGCTGGACCAGCGCGTTATCGGGCGGGCCCACTGCTTCGATACGGCCCCAGTATTTCACCGCTGAAGCAAAATCTTTGCGCACAAAAGCATCGGTTCCCGCCAAGGCCAGGCCTTTGATGTGGTCCGGGTTGAGCTTAAGCGCCTTGGTAATCAGCGCCATAGGTTCGCCTTGCAGGCTGTGCTGGTTTTTGACAGCCAAGGCGTCTGCGTAATCCACCAACAAACCAGCGTCGTCCTGGCGCAGGGCCACGGCCTTTTGGTAGGCCGCCAGTGCGTCTTCATTGCGCTCCATCACGCTGTAAGAGCGCGCCAACATGGCCCAACCGTCAGCATCGTTGGGGTTTTGCTTCATGCGCTCGGCCAGTTGCTCCACCATGGCCACGACCTGGGCTTGGTTGGCTGCGCCATCTGCGCCCTGTTCATCGCCCTGTGGCGGATTGGCCTGACGGTTATAGGCATACCCGCCGATGGCAATGACCAACACCAATGCCATCAGCGCAGTCAACAAGCCCCAGGAGGGCTTGGCCGCAGCGGGTGCAGCCACCGTACTGTCGTGTAAGAGCATGTCCAACAAACGGCGCTCCAGGCTGGCGCGCTCCGCATCGCGCTGGCCCTGGCTCAGCGTACCGGCCGCATGCGCTTGCTCCAGATCGGCCA
>CANKNK010000071.1 GCA_947483455.1 Comamonadaceae bacterium
CGCAGAGCGCCTTACAGAGGCAGCCGCAAACTAAAGCAGGCCCCGCCTTCAGGGCGGTTGCTGCATTGCACTGAACCACCATGGCGTTGGGCGATGGACTTGACCAAGGCCAGACCCAGCCCCACGCCGCCATCTTTCTCCGATGCGCCGGGCAGTCGGTAAAAGGGCTCGAATATGCGCTCGCGCAAAGCCAGAGGTACACCGGGGCCCTTGTCCAGCACATCGACCACCGCAAAGCCCGCTTCCAGACACAAATGCAACTGCACCTCTCCGCCACCATGGCGCTTGGCATTTTCCAGCAAGTTGCGCAGCGCACGGCGCAATAGCTTGCTCACACCGGGCACAGACAGCTGGGCAGGGGGATCTGGCAACAGCGCTTGCACCCGCGCGCACTCTTCGGCTGCCAGGCCCACCAGGTCCACCGGCTCGATGTTGCCTACGTCGGCCTCTTTAGAGTCCAGCCGGCTGGCGAGCAAGATTTCGTCGATCAACATATCGAGCTCTTGCAAATTGCGCTCAATGGCCGGCCTGCGCTGCGCTACCGCATCGCCCGAACCATCGCCCATCAGCTCCAGGCCCATACGGATGCGCGCCAGAGGCGAGCGCAATTCGTGCGAGGCATTGGCCAGCAAAGATTTTTGCGAGGCCAGCAGCGCATCGCGCGACTGCACCAAGGCCTCGATCTGCGCTGCCGCATGGTTAAAACGCTGCGCCAAAAAGCCCACTTCATCCTCGCCTTGGGCTGCTACGCGCACGCCCAGCTCACCCTGGCCCCAACGCTCTACGCCTGCTTGCAAGTCTTCCAAGCGCCGAGTCAGCCGCCGCACGATCGGGTAGGTAGCCAAAGCCACGGCCAAAGCGACCAGCGCCAGGGTGCCGAAAAAACCCAAGGGTGCAAACCAGCTGTTGCGCGGAGGACGCGGCATATGCAAGTGCACGGTTTGGCCATCTTGCAATTGCACGATAAATTCGGGCCCACGGCCAAAGCGGCCACGCGCCTCGTCGTCCTGGTCGTCGTGCATACGTCCCAATGGCCCAGGCGGCGGGTGGCCGGACTGTTCAAGGCCTTCGTCGGCATCATCCGCATTACGCTCCTGAGCGCCTGTTGGCGGACGGTTGGGGTTTTGTCCCGGCACAAATGGCGGCGGATGCATGCGCCGTGCACGGCCATGGCCGATCACATCACCCTGCGGGTTGCGCACCACCACCTCGCGCAAAGGCGGCTCCACGTTCATGCGCCAGGCCAGGCCCACCAAAAAGGCCAATACAGCCACTGCCAGGACTACCGCGGCCCAGATGCGGACGTAGAGTTTCTGAAAAAACATCGCGGCCTTTATACGCTCAGTCCTGCTGGCGGGCAAAGACATAGCCAACGCCGCGCACGGTCAAGATGCGCCGGGGGGTTTTGACATCCACCTCAATCGCGGCACGGATGCGTCCCATGTGTACATCGATGGAACGGTCAAAGGCCTCTAGCTCGCGCCCGCGCACCGCCTCCATGATTTGGTCGCGCGTCAGCACCCGCCCGGCGCGCTCGGCCATAGCCACCAGCAAATCAAATTGGTAGGAGGTCAGCTCACACAAGCGA
The DNA here is from genome assembly GCA_947483455.1 of Comamonadaceae bacterium. GTDB lineage: Bacteria > Pseudomonadota > Gammaproteobacteria > Burkholderiales > Burkholderiaceae_C > Allorhodoferax. The sequence continues at coordinate 1,589 of CANKNK010000071.1, forward strand.
CCAGATACCGACACGGTGCGTGCATTGCGGTCGATTTCCAAGGAGCCAAAATTCAGATTTTTCTGAGCCCCCGGCTTGGCCGGGTCTGCGCTGCCTCTGCGCAAGATGGCGCGAATGCGCGCGAGCAACTCACGCGGTTCAAAAGGCTTAGGCAAGTAGTCGTCTGCGCCGATTTCTAAGCCGATTACGCGGTCCATGGGGTCGCCCTTGGCAGTGAGCATCAGCACCGGTGTGCCAGCCTGGGGGCCACCTAGCGCACGGATGCGCCTGCATACCTCCAAGCCATCGATGTCGGGCAACATCAGGTCCAAAATGACGAGGTCATAGGCCGGGTTGGTAGATGGCGGCTTGCTCAACATGTCCAGACCGATCTGCCCGGTAGGCGCATGCCCCACTTTGAATTCGTTTTGCTCCAGGTATTCAGCCACCATACCGGCCAGGCGGGTATCGTCTTCAATGATTAAAAGGTGTTGGGTCATCCGGGCAGTCTAGTCCTGTGCCACGGGCAGCCGGTGCCTGGGCCTTGTAGGCATCGTAAAGTTGGGTAAACCTGCCGCGCCCAGAGCAGGGCGAGCTGCCACCCTTAATCAGCGCCAGGCGGGGGCTTGTGCGGGGCCTGAAGCCGCGAGGCCAACCACACCAGCAGCAGCACCGGAATGCCTAATAAGGCGGTGGAATTAAAAAAATCAGCGTAGCCAAACGCGTCCACATACTTACCGGAAAAACCTGCTACAAACTTGGGCAGCAAAAGCATCATGGAACTGAACAAGGCGTATTGGGTGGCCGAATACTGCACATTGGTCAAAGACGATAAATAGGCGATAAACGCGGACGAGGCAATGCCGCTGGCCAGGTTGTCCGCCGATACCACCCAGATCAGCGCAGTCACATCATGGCCCCGCGTGCTGAGCCAGGCAAATAACAAATTGGTCGCGGCACTGAGCACTGCGCCTAGCATCAGTACTGGCATTACGCCGATGCGCAAGGCCAGTGCACCGCCGACAAAAGCGCCGACCAGGGTCATGATGACGCCATAGACTTTGGTCACTGCAGCGACCTCATCTTTGCTAAAACCCATGTCGACATAAAACGGATTGGCCATGATGCCCATCACCACGTCGCTGATGCGGTAGCTGGCAATCAAGGCCAGTATCAGCGCCGCCTGCCAACCGTAGCGCTTCAAAAAATCCGCAAAGGGGGCTACCAGCGCACCTTGCAGCCATTGGCGCAGGCCTTTACTCGGAGCTATGGGCGCCGCCAAAGGCTCGCGCGACAGCAGCACGGTGAGCACACCGGGCAACATACTGAGTGCCATCACCAGATAGGCCAATTGCCAGGGCCCATGCTGGTAAGCAGGCGCTGCACCCGCTACCGCAGCAGGCACTTCGGCCCGCGCCGCAATCCACAAGGCGCCCGCACCAGACCAGATCATGGCCAAGCGGTAGCCGGTTTGGTAGGTGGCCGCCAATGCCGCCTGGTGCTGCACATCGGCCGATTCGATACGAAAAGCGTCCAGTGCAATATCTTGCGTCGCGGAGGCAAACGCCACTGCCACTGCGCACCACACCACCGGGGCCAAGGCGGCCTGCGGATCGGTCATCGCCATGCACACCAGCGCCACCATGATGACGGTTTGCGATAGCAGGAGCCAGCTGCGCCTACGCCCCAGGGCGGCTGTTAGGAAAGGAATCGGCATGCGATCGACCAAGGGCGACCAGACCCACTTGAAACCGTAGGCAAGGCCTACCCAGCTCAGGAAGCCAATAGTGGTGCGGTCGATACCGGCTTCGCGCAGCCAAAAACTCAAGGTGCCAAATACCAGCAGCAAGGGCAAGCCCGCCGAAAAGCCCAAGGACAGCATGCGCAAAGACGCCGGTTCCGCATAAATTTTGAGGGTCTGCAGCCAGGAGATTTGAGGCGCATGTGCGGCGGACGCTGTAGTGGTTTCAGACATCGGGGAATAATACCCACTGCAAGCAAGGAGGATAAGGACATGCAAGCGGGGTTATTCAAAACAATAGGGCTGCGCGCCATCATGGTGCGCATAGGTCTGAGCCTACTGGCCGCGCTGCCGGTAGCGCAGTCGCTGCAAGCGCAAACGCGCGAGGGCGTGCAGGTGGGCGAGACCTCGGTGTTTACCAAGATAGTCCCTGCTGACCAGGTGGAGCGCAGCGCAGCCTTGCAATACCAGCAAACCTTGGCGCAAGCGTCTAAACAGCACGCCTTAGGCCCGACCGACCACCCGCAGGTGCAGCGCTTGCGCAGCATCATGGACAAAATCATTCCCTTCACGAGCGCTTGGAACCCGCGCGCGCAGCAATGGAAATGGGAGGTCAACCTGATCGGCTCCAACCAAATCAATGCCTATTGCATGCCGGGGGGCAAGATCGCTTTCTACACCGGCATCCTCAATAAGCTGCAACTTAGCGATGACGAAGTGGCCATGGTCATGGGCCACGAAATCGCCCATGCTTTGCGCGAGCATGCGCGCGAGCGCAAGGGCAAGGGAACGGCTACCGAATTGGGCTTCCGTGTGGGCGGTTCTTTGCTATCGGGCCTCTTGGGCATTGACCCGCGTATTGGGGACGCCGTAGCCCAAACCGGCGCCAATTTGGTGTCACTCAAGTTCGGCCGCGAAGACGAGTCCGAAGCCGATCTGGTAGGCATGGAGTTGGCCGCGCGCGCCGGTTACGACCCGCGCGCAGGCGTGAGTTTGTGGCAAAAAATGGCGGCCAACAACAAAGGCGCCCCGCCCGAATGGCTGTCCACCCACCCCTCGGGCAATACGCGCATCGCAGAAATTGAGGCCAACCTGGCCAAGGTCATGCCCTTGTACGAACGGGCTAAAAAACCCGCCAGCAGCGACGCCAGCACCCCATAGGCTTGGCCTGGCACAAGGGCCAGGTACAGCGCGCATCACACCTGTCCCGTGGGCGGCTTGGGCAGGCACCAAGCACCTATGTATGGTGTAAAGTCGCGCCCTCACACTGCGGGGCCTGCGCCCAATCACTATGGAACCCGTCATCTCTCTGCCCATCCACGGCGACGTGCTGCGTACGCCCGAAGCCCGGTTTGCCAACTTGCCGGACTTCCCTTACCAGCCTCACTACACCGAGGTCGGCATTTTGCGCATTGCGCATATCGACGAGGGCCCACGCGATGGCCCGCTGGTACTGCTGATGCACGGCGAACCAGCCTGGTCTTTTTTGTACCGCAAGATGATTCCTGTTTTTGTCGCGGCAGGCATGCGGGTGGTCGCGCCCGATCTGGTGGGTTTTGGCCGGTCCGACAAACTGGAAGAAGCAGCGGATTATTCTTACTTCAACCATGTGCAATGGATGAAGGCTTGGGTGCAAGCCAATGATTTTCAGCACATGACTTTTTTCGGACAGGACTGGGGCTCTTTGGTAGGCCTGCGTGTCGTGGCAGAAATGCCGGACCGCTTTGACCGCGTAGTCCTGGCTAACGGCGCACTACCCACCGGTATGGATGCGCTACCCACCGCCTTCAAAATTTGGCGTGCATTCGCACGCTACAGCCCCTGGTTTCCGATTGGCCGCATTGTGAAAACCGGTTGCCATAAGGGCCTTACATTGGCAGAGGAAGCAGCCTACGACGCGCCCTTTCCAAGCCGCAAATACAAAGTGGGCCCTCGCGTGTTCCCTGGCTTTGTGCCCTCCACGCCGGACGACCCCGAACGCGAGCGCAATATGGCCGCATGGGAAGTTTTTAAGCGGTGGGAAAAACCTTTTCTCACACTCTTTAGCACCCGCGATCCCATCACTAAACACGGCGAGTTCGTGTGGCAAAAAAACGTGCCTGGCGCGCAAGGCCAGGACCACTTCAAAATTCGTGGCGCCGGACACTTTTTGCAGGAAGACAAAGGCGAAGAGGTAGCGCAACACATCGTCCGCTTTATGCGCGCTACAGAACCCACCACGGCGCAAGTGGTGTAAACACCCAGCCCTTGAGTGGGCCACTGACAAATGCCATCGCAAGATGCGCTGCACCACGCGCACTCGCAGCCACAAGCGCCCTGTCAGTTTGGAAGCGCTTAATAGGACATGCACACCAAACCAGCCGCCACCGCACCTGCGGGATACCAGACCAAGCAGGAAAGCATCGCGGTGCATGGTGTGGACAACATCTTGATCCGCTCGCTGCTAGACAAGCAGCAATTCCACGATCCGCATGGCGAGGCTTTGCAGCAAGGCATTTCATCGGCGGCCTGGCCGCTGTTCGGCTTGTTGTGGCCCTCGGGCCTGCACCTGGCCGAGCGCCTGGCGCAAAGACCGGTGCAAACCGGTGAGCGCATATTGGAAGTGGGCTGCGGACTGGCGCTGGCCAGTTTGGTAGGCCATAGGCGCGGCGCCGATGTCACCGCCAGTGACTGCCACCCCATGGCTGCCGGATTTATGCTGGAAAACCTGCGCATCAATGGGCTGATGCCCCTGCAATACCGCCATGGCCGCTGGGGCACGCTGCCCGCGAACGACGGGCCTTCGGCGCCTATCGCACCTGGGCCATCCAAATTGATTCCTTATGCACGCATTGGCGTTGCAGCGCCGGTGCAAGGGCGTTTTGACCTGATCATGGGCAGCGACATCTTGTACGAACGCGACGAGGCCGGGACCCTCCCTGCCTTCATCGAAGAACATGCGGCCCATGCCTGTGAAGTCTGGGTGGTGGACCCGAATCGGGGTAACCGCGCCCACTTTCACCGGCATATGGCTGCCTTGGGTTTTGTCCTCAAAGAATACGCCTTGACTTTGGCTGCGACGCCCGCCTTAGCGGCTTATAAAGGCCGCATGCTGAGTTATCAGCGGCATTAAATTTCCGGGGTGCGGTGGCCGGTAACAGGCTGCGTAGCAGCGCTTAAGGCGTGCGGTTTGTTGCCTGCGTTCTGGTTCGCAAGCGCATTAGCAAGCCCACTGGCATCATGGCAAAAGAGAGTCGCTCTTGGGGTGCTTGCCCGTCGGCAGTGCCTACGAATTCGATGTCAAAGTGGCCCAGCAATACCGTCATGGCAATTTTCATTTCTAACATCGCAAGGTAACGACCCGGGCAGATGCGTGGCCCGGCACCAAATGGCGCGGACAGGCGCTTGGCAGGGTTGTTTGCTTCAAGCCAGCGTTCAGGTTCAAAGCGGCTCGCTTGAGGCACCAAATCCTCGCGCACACTGTCGCGGCGTAACAGATTGATCACAATCGTCCCTTTGGGTACTTGCACATCCCCCACCAAAACGTCGGCATTGGCCTGTAATGGCAGCTGGGGACCCACAGGCTTCAGCCGCATGGTCTCGTGCATACAAGCCTCAATAAACTCTAAACCCGCCACTTCCTCCATGGTGGGCTGCTGACAATCTTGCACCCTAGTGCGCACTTCAGTACGCGCCCTGTCCAAGGCCTGCGGATGCGTCCACAACAAGTAAATCATCCAGGCGATGGTGTTGGCTGTGGTGTCCTCACCGGCGAGCAGCATAGTCAGCACGTTTCCCGCGACTTGGGCATCATTCAAACCACTGTCAGGCCGGTCGGCAGCGGCCAACATGGCTTCCAGTAAATTTTGCGGTTGGCTATGGCGCTGCGGCTCAGCTTGCATGCGCAAGCGTGCTTGCGCGATAAAGTTGTCAACCGCATGGTTGACCTCCACCATGCTGCGCGCCAAGGCACGGTCGGCGCGCGAGGGAAATAAGCGCCACATCGGAATCGGCGCAGTAATGCGCCGGAACAAAGCGGGAAATATTTTGTCTAAGTGTTGCTGAATCACGTCACCCTCAGCGCCTAGCGTATCCACTTCGGCGCCAAAGGCCAGCCCGGCGATGGTGTCCACCGTGTAGCGCATCAAATCACTTTGCAACACGATGGTTTGGCCGCCTTGCGCAGCATGCGTCCAGCGTTGGACCAAGCGCTGCGCCACCTTGAGCAAGGCCGGGTAATAAGCGCGCACATGACCCGGATCAAATCCCGCCATAACCATGCGGCGCTGGCGCATCCAGTCGTCCCCTTCCGCACTGAATAGGCCGGGCTGCAAGCCCATTTCCTGCCCAATCTCTCGCAAGCGGGCGGTACGGCTGAACGCAGCGGGCCGATCGCGTAACACCGAGGCGACGACTTGGTGATCACTCAGCACCAAAATGCGTCGCCCTACCGCCCGCAACTGGTAATAAGGACCAAATTGCACAGCCCAGGATTCCAAAGCCAAATGCAAACTGGGCGAACGAA
>CANKNK010000072.1 GCA_947483455.1 Comamonadaceae bacterium
ATGAATGTGTTTTTGCACTACATCGACACGCCGCAGGTGCAAGCGGTTTATGCCAATGCTTCGGCTCTGTGGAATGGCCGTCAAGCAAAGCTGAACCAGCGCTTGCAAGAGGCCGGTGTGCCAGTGCAGGTTCGTGGCATGGAAAGCGTGTGGGCGGTGGTGTTCGAGCAGCCTGGGCGCTACCACTGGCTGTTGCAATACTATTTGCGTGAGCAAGGCATTGCCCTGAGTTGGGTGGGCTCTGGCCGCATGATTTTCAGCTTCAACTTTGATGACCAGACCTTCGATATGTTTTGCGAACGCTTTGTAGCCGGCGCCATCGCCATGCAATCGGATGCCTGGTGGTACACGCATGCGGCGCAGTCCCATCGTGCTATCCGCCGCCAGGTGCTCAAGGAAATGCTGCGGCAGCGCTGGCCGCTGTTAGGCGGCCTGGTGCGCTAAGGCCCCACAGCATCGTGCGCTGACGCTTAGTGGCCTGCTGCTGCTAACGCTCAGTGGCCCGGTGCGCTGACGTGGTCCATGGGGTCTATCATCTGGCCGCGCAGTAGATAGAGCGGGGCCTTGTGGTACATCTTGATGTCATGCACCGGATCGGTAATGATTTTGTAGGCCCAGGCCAAGCCGGCCATCAGGCTTTCTTGCTTCCACAATTGCAAAACGCGGAACACCAGACCACCAGCGCCTAAAAACAACCAGGCCATGGCCGTCATACGGATGGGAGTGTCTTCATACGCCTCAGGCACAGCCCATTGCAGCGCGTCAGGCATCCAAAAAGCGATCACCGGAATGGCGGCGCATACGCTCAGCAGCACAATCTTGCGAAACAGGTTGTAGCCGACCTTGATTTCTTCTTTGTATTCATGGGTGGCCTGGTTCACATGGTCATAGTCTTTGGGCTCGAAAAAGAAATGTCCGATCTGGCGCGTGGTCATGGAAACCAGCCAGGCGACCAAGGCCGAAACCACCGGATCGATGAACAAAAATGCATAGGCCACTAAGAAGGACATGGCGCTGATCAAATGCAAAAACTGATTGATGCGGCTATGGTGGTAGTAGCGGTGGTCGTCCCAGCGCTGGGTGGCGACAGTTTCGAAAAAGGAATGCATATGGGCTCCTGATGAACATAAATACTAGGCACAAAGCGCCCTAGCCACCGCAATGTCCCGTTTTTACATGAAAACTTGATGACAAAACTTCCCGCTAGCGCCTGGGCGAAGCAAGTCATTAAAACGTCATGCCATATTCATCAAATTGATGCATTGCTTTGCGACATTTGCAAGCATGAGCACTACGTCCGCCATCCAAGTCGAGCGCATTGCGCCTGCGCACACTGCACTCAAAATCGCCGTGGTCACCGAGACCTACCCGCCCGATATCAACGGGGTGGCGCATACCTTGTCCAAAATCGTCCTAGGTCTGCGCGAGCGCGGGCATCTGGTGTGGCTTGTCAGGCCGCGTCAACAGGCGGGACAAACCGCAGATCAAACCAGCAATTTTGAAGAAGTTCTGGTGCGCGGTATGCCCATACCTTTTTACAAGCAATTGCGCATGGGTTTGCCGGCCAAGCGCGAGTTGCTCAAGCTCTGGACGCGCCAGCGACCTGACGTGGTGCATATTGCCACGGAAGGCCCCTTAGGCTGGTCTGCACTGCAAGCGGCGCGCAAGTTGAAGCTACCAGTGAGCACCGACTTTCGCACCAATTTCCACGCCTACAGCCAGCATTACGGTTTGGCATGGTTGAGCGGCGCGATATTGGCATACATGAAAAAATTCCACAACAGTGCGCATGCCACTATGGTGCCCACTGCCAACTTGGCCGATGAGTTAGGCCGCAAAGGCTTTAAAGGCTTGCATGTGGTGCCACGCGGGGTAGAGACCCAATTGTTCTCTCCCGCCAAGCGTGACCCCGGCTTGCGGGCGCAATGGGGCGTGCAAGGCGACAGCCCGGTCATGCTATACGTAGGCCGCATTGCCGTAGAAAAGAACTTGCAGTTGGTCATAAAAACCTACCAAGCTGCCAAGCAGTTACAGCCAGGTTTACGCTTGGTCATGGTCGGCGACGGGCCTATGCGTGCCGAGCTAGAACAGCGCCAAGACGCGGGGATTATTTTCGCGGGCTTTCGAACCGGAGAGGACCTGGCGCGCCATTACGCCAGCGCAGATGTCTTTGTATTTGCCAGCAAAACCGAGACGTTTGGCAACGTGACTTTGGAGGCGATGGCCTCGGGTTTGGCGGTGGTAGCTTTTGACCACGCGGCGGCGGGGGACATCATCCGCACAGGCGTCAACGGCATGCTGGCCGACCCCAACTCGGAACCGAGTTTTGTGATGGCAGCGCAAAGCCTTCTGAACGCACCAGAGAATCTGCGGGCCATAGGCCTGCGCGCTGCGGCCACGGCCGCCAGCATGGGCTGGCCGAGCATCGTGGAGGCCACCGAGGCCATCATGCGCAAGGTGGCATGGCAGGAAGAAATGGCGGGGATGCCTAGCCTAGGCTCAACCGGTCTAGCGGCACCTTAATGCCGATTATTCCGATTTACCGATCCAGATAGTTTTAGGTGCGGACACTACGAAATAGCTAGGGCACTGGTAACGTGCAATGTCATGTGCGTGTAACGGGAAGGAGCCGCAATTGGAATAGCGCCGCAGATAGGTTCCGTAGATGCCGCAGCCCAATTTTCCTTCGCCCATAGGTACCAAAAACGCGCAGCGCTTGTCCAGACAGCAATTGCCGCACTGAATACATTCACCTTCGATATGGGCGGGTACTTGCTTCACGCGCAAAAAAACGTCTGCTAAGTAGTGCTGTACCGGACCCTCACGCAGGGCTTGGAAGTGGACGACAAATTTGCGCAGATAAAGCCGGTAATTGCGCACAAAGCGCAGGTCGCGCAGCAAGATGCTCATGACAAGTGGCATCAACGGCAGCAAAAGCAGGCACACGCTGTTAAACACCCAGGCCACCATGCTGGCTAGCCGAGCGCGCCAGGGAAGGTCGGCCACCAGGGCCAGCACCGCGCTCATCGGCCAATACCTTGGTACACAAAGCCGCGCTCGCGCATGCGGGCAGGCTCAAACAAATTACGTCCATCGAAAATAACGGGCTTTTTCAAAGCTATTTTGATGGCATCGAAATCGGGCGCTTTGAATTGCCGCCATTCGGTCATGATGACCAGCGCATCGGCATCCTGTATCGCCGCCTCTTTGGTCCCGCAGAGCAAGAGGTCCGGGCGCGGGCCGTAGAGGTGTTGTGTTTCTTCCATAGCCGCCGGGTCGTAGGCTTGTACGCGCGCGCCGGCTTGCCATAAGGCTTCCATCAACACGCGGCTGGGGGCTTCGCGCATATCGTCGGTATTGGGCTTAAACGCCAAGCCCCATAAGGCAATCACCTTATCGCGCAAATGACCTTCAAAGTGCGCGTGCAGCTTATCAAATAGGACCCGCTTTTGCGCTTGGTTGCGCGCCTCGACGGCATTGAGGATGAATGGCTCCATGCCGATTTGCTGCGCGGACTTGACCAAGGCGCTGATGTCTTTGGGAAAGCAGCTGCCGCCATAGCCAGCGCCCGCATAAATGAAGTGGTAGCCGATGCGTTGATCGCTGCCTATGCCCTGGCGCACGGACTCGATGTCAGCGCCCAGACCTTCGGCTACGATAGCCAACTCGTTCATCAGGCTGATGCGCGTAGCCAGCATGCAGTTGGCGGCGTACTTGGTCATCTCCGCACTGCGCGGGCTCATGACGATGATTTTGTCGTGGTTGCGGTTAAAGGGTTCGTACAGTTCGCGCATCAGTTTTTCTGCACGCGGGCTATGGGTGCCGATGACGATGCGGTCTGGGCGCTGGCAGTCCGCCACGGCAGCGCCTTCCTTCAAAAACTCTGGGTTGGACACCACGTCAAACTCGGTCTCCAGGCCGCGCGCTCGGAGCGTGTGCGCAATGACTTCGCTGACACGGTCTGCGGTACCCACGGGCACGGTGGACTTGTCAACGATGACAGCGTAGCCGGACAAATGGCTGGCGATGGTCTTGGCAACCGCCAATACATGGCGAAGGTCGGCGCTGCCGTCTTCGCCAGGCGGCGTGCCGACCGCGATGAAATGGATGTCGGCGTTTTGCATCGCCTGTGCGGCATCCGAGGTAAAGACCAATCGACCGTCGGCAAAGGCATTTTTGACAATCGAGTCCAAACCAGGCTCAAAAATGGGGATCACGCCTTCGCGCAAATCCTGTAACTTTTTTTCGTCCAGGTCCACGCAAGTGACCTGGTGACCCGCGTCGGCCAGGACCGCGCCCTGCACCAAACCCACATACCCTGTGCCGAAAACCGATATCTTCATGCTCGCCCCTTAGGTAGAGCGCATGCTAGGAATTAGATATGGCAATTCAATGTCAAAACCATGAATTTTTGATGATCCCCGTTTCTACGCCGTGGGACGCTTGCCATTTATACGTAAACTCACTGACATATTGCAAGCGCACAACCCATGAGGTAGCCCTACCGTGAAAGCTGTTTTCCCCGTCGCCGGCCTCGGCACCCGCTTCCTACCGGCCACCAAGGCCAGCCCCAAAGAGATGCTGTGCGTGGTGGACAAGCCACTGATTCAGTACGCAGTGGAGGAAGCCATTGAGGCTGGATTTACCGAACTAATATTTGTGACAGGACGCAGCAAACGCAGCATTGAAGACCACTTTGACCGGTCTTTTGAGCTGGAGTACGAGCTGCAGTCCAAGAACAAAACTGATTTGTTGGCATTGGTGCAAAACATCAAACCGGCGCATGTGAACTGCATTTACGTGCGGCAAGCCGAGGCCTTGGGCCTGGGCCATGCGGTCAATTGTGCAGCCAACTTAGTGGGTGATGAGCCCTTTGCCGTGATCTTGGCCGATGATTTGTTGGACCACCAGCCTGGCGTGCTCAAACAAATGGTGGAGCGCTACCGGCATTACCGCAGTTCTATTTTGGCCGTGGAAAAAATCGCCCCCGAACAAAGCCGCTCCTATGGCGTGATCGCTGGGCATACGATTGAAAATCGCATTACCAAGTTATCCAAGATCGTAGAAAAACCCGCTCCCGCCGACGCACCGTCAGACATGGGTGTGGTGGGGCGCTACATTTTTACGCCGTCTGTTTTTAAGCACATACAAGCGCTCAAGCCCGGGGCCGGTGGCGAGTACCAGTTGACCGACGCCATCCAAAGCCTGCTGGCCCATGAAGCGGTGTACGCCTATGCTTATGAGGGCGTGCGCTATGACTGTGGTTCTAAATTGGGCTACCTGAAAGCCACCGTAGAGTTTGCGATGCGCCATGCTGAGACTGGTGAAGAATTTAAAAAATATCTTCTCCATACTGTGCAAGACATGAACTAACTCCTGACTGGTTTATTTCTCCCTATTCCATTTAAATTCACACTTTCGTCATTTCTGCACTCTACAGTGAATCTTTCAATTCACTGGAGTCAGTATGGCAACCCAAGATACGAGTCGGCGCAGCTTCATCCTGAAGCTGGCATCTTTTTCAGGCACCTTAGCTACCGGCTCATTGTTGTCAGCCTGCGGTGGCGGCAGCGCGTCTTCCAACATGGTGCAGTTCAATTACGGCGTTGCAAGCGGTGATCCACTGTCAAACCAAGTCATTCTTTGGACGCACGCTAAGTATCAAAACTCTAACGAGCCAGTCGCTCTTAGGTATGAAGTCGCTACCGATGCGGCATTTTCTAATGTGGTGAGCTCGGGTACGACAACGGCCTTGGAGGCGGCCTCATTCACAGCGAAGGTGGATGCAGCTAGCTTATCGCCTGCCACTGATTACTACTACCGCTTTAAATCTGATGTCTGGATCTCTCCGGTTGGAAGAACGCGGACCTTGCCTACTGGCACGGTGGCGGAGGTGAAGTTGGCAGTGTTCTCCTGCTCAAGCTATCCGCATGGATATTTTCATGTGTACGGTGAAGCGGCGAGCAAGTCGGATGCCCAGTACGCCTTGCATTTGGGCGACTATATTTACGAATACAAGGATGGCGAATATCCCAATCCAGCTGTTTTTGGCCGAAATGTCCTGCCCGCCAATGAGATTTTTACCTTGTCCGATTACCGGACACGCCATGCGCTATACAAATCGGATGTGAACCTCAAACTCCTGCATGCGCGCATGCCCATGATCGCCGTGTGGGACGACCATGAATTTGCCAATGACACCTACATGACTGGCGCAGAAAACCATACCGAGGGCGCCGAGGGCACTTTTGCCGCCCGCAAAGCCGCCGCGCTACAGGCCTACCACGAGTGGATGCCGATTCGCACCGGTGCAGACAAATCCCTGATTTACCGAAGTTTTGATTTCGGCAATTTGGTTTCCTTGCATATGCTCGATACCCGCCTGATCGGACGTGAAAAGCAACTCGACCAAACATCCGTGCTCACCACCACAGCGGGTCAGGCGGCTTGGCTTTCGCCTAGCCGCCAACTGATGGGGACTACGCAAACCCAATGGTTGCAAGGAGCAATGACGAATTCAACAGCGAAGTGGCAAGTGCTTGGGCAACAAGTCGTAATGGCCGCGACCTGGTTACCCGTCAGTGTGCAAACGAAATTCCAGGCCTATTTTGCGAGCCCCAATGCAAGCACCGTCGGCTCCATCATCGCAGAGGTAGAGACCTACAAGGCCGCCCTCAGCAGTACCAACCCGGCCACCTACTTGACTGCGTTGAACCCCGTAGTTCCCTATAACTTTGATGCCTGGGACGGCTATCCTGCGGCTCGCGAAACCGTATTGCAAACCTTTGCAGGTGTAGCGGCAGCGCAGCCCACCATCGGAAAGAAGCTGGTGGTTTTATCGGGTGATTCGCATAACGCATGGCATACCAATTTGACGCTGGCTAATGGCACCAAGGTCGGCGAAGAGTTCGCGACCTCATCGGTCTCCTCGCCTGGCTGGGAGAGCTATTTCCCCAGCATGATTCCCACCATCAAAAGCCTGTTTCAGGACACTACCGTCAAAAGCAATGTGCAGTGGATGGATGCTTCACGCCGCGGCTATTTAAAAATGACCTTCACTCCGGCCCAAGCGAAAGGTGAGTTTATCTTTGTGGATTCGGTAAGCAGTGGGACCTACACCGTAGCAACGCCACTTGCGGCTGAAACACGCACCTACGCTGGATAGTCGAGCGCCTCAAGGCTGAACGCTTGCGACACCAGGGCCATGCAGGCCCTGGTGTTTCGCTTGTGCATAATCCCTACAAAGCCTGCGCCAAACGCGCGACGCCATCGCGAATTTTGTCCTCGGACGCCGTCGCAAAACTAAGGCGGAAATTTGCCGGATCGCCATGGGCGCAGTAAAACGGCATACCCGGTACAAAGGCCACGCCGCGCTCTATGGCGCGCTTGGCAAATGCGGCAGCATCGCTGCTCTTGCCGCCGGCGCCCGTCAATCGCGCCCAGACAAACAAACCGCCTTGGGGTTGCACAAATTCAATCGCGTCGCCCAACTCCCGGCGCAGGGCATCACCCATGGTTTGCGCTCTTTGCGCATAGACCTGGCGCACGCGGCCCAAGGTGGCTGGCATGCGGCCCGATTGCAAATACTGCGCGGCGGTGGCTTGGGCAAAGGTGCTGGTATGTGCATCGCTAAATTGCTTGCACATGGTGGCGCGCGCCAGCAATTCGGCCGGGCCGACCATCCAGCCCACGCGCAAGCCAGGCGAAAGCACTTTCGACAGGGATCCGCAATGCACGAGTAAATCGCGGCTGCCGGGCACCTGGCTGCTGAGGGCCAGCAAGCTGGGCGGCGG
>CANKNK010000073.1 GCA_947483455.1 Comamonadaceae bacterium
AAGCGATGGCCGACTCACTGCGCGCCAGCGGTGGCTGCATACGCACCGACGCGCCGGTGGCACAAATTCGGGTGCGCGGCGGCCAAACCACTGGCGTGGTACTGGACAGCGGCGAAGAAATACATACCACCACGGTGATCTCCAATATGGATGTCAAGCGCACTTTTTTGAATAGCGTGGATGCCAAAGCACTGCCACCAGACTTTGTGGATTTGGTGCGGCGTTTCAAAATCCGCGGCTCCTCGGGCAAGCTCAATATCGCGCTGGCCGGCTTGCCGCACTTCCCGGCACTGCCCCCGGACTCTCCGGCCATCAAAGGCGATATGCATATCTCCGAGACCATGGACGACATCGAGCGCGGCTACGACGACTGGAAAGCCGGTCGCTGGTCTAGCCACCCCTATGTGGACATGTTGCTGCCCTCCATCATCGACCCGACAATGGCGCCCGAGGGCCAACACTATATGTCGGTGTTCGTTCAATATGCCCCCTATGAATTGGCCGACGGCCCGTGGGACGACCGCAAACGCCAGGCCTTTGGCGATACCGTGATCAATGCCATTGCAGAGCACAGCCCCAACTTTAAGAGCCTGATACAGCATGCCGAAATCCGCACGCCCTGGGATATAGAAAACGAAGTCGGCCTGACCGAAGGCAATATCTTCCAAGGTGAGTTGACCATGGACCAGTTGCTGTTTAACCGGCCTATACCCGGCTATGCGCAATACCGCTCGCCGGTGAAAGGTTTGTATATGTGCGGCTCCAGCACGCATCCGGGCGGGGGCGTCATGGGTGCGCCGGGCGCCAATGCGGCGCGCTCGGTATTGCAGGACTTAGGGCTGCGGGGGCAAGCATGAACACGCGTTTTGATGCCATCGTTATTGGAGCTGGCCACAACGGCCTGGCCTGCGCCTTGGACCTGGCTCGCGCCGGTCGCAAAGTGCTGGTGCTCGAAGCGCGCGATCAAGTGGGGGGCGCTGCGGTAACGCGCAGCTTTGCACCGGGCTATAGCGTATCGGGCTGCGCACATTTGCTGCATGCCTTGCCACACAGCTTGGTGCAGGACTTTGACTTGCAGCGCCACGGCCTGTTGCTGGCCGCGCACGCCATGCCCACGCACGCACTGCGGCCCGACGGCCCGGCACTAGCGGTCCATGCGCCAAGGGGCTTGAGCGCTGGTGATGCACATAGCTATGCCCCGTTTCAAAAGCGTATGCAAACTTTTGGCGCGCTGGTTTCGCACTTGTTACAAACCAGTCCTCCGCGGCTATCGCTCGCGCGCTGGGGCGAGCGCTGGGCCATGTTGCGTCTGGCCTTGCGCCTGCGCCTGATGGGCAAAAGCGCGATGCGCGAACTGCTGCGCATCGCTGGCATGAACGTCTATGACTTGCTCGACGACAACCTGACCGATACCCCACTCAAAGGCGCTCTGGCTTTTGACGCGTGCCTAGGCGGCGATTACGGCCCGCGCTCGCCCGGTACCGTGTTGACCTGGCTGTACCGACTTGCGGGAGAACAGGGCACGGGCAGCAATGCGCTGTCGCAAGTGATGGGCGGCATGGGTGCTTTCAGTGACGCACTGGCACTGGCCTGCACGGCCCAAGGCGTACAGATCCGCACCGGACTGGCGGTGCAATCCATATTGACGCGAAACGACAAAGCCTGCGGCGTGCGCCTGGCCGACGGGCAGGAAATCGAAGCAGCTACCGTAGTTTCGGGCACCGGCCTGCAGCACACCATGCTGGAATTGCTGGGTGCCGCCCAGCTCGATACCGGCACCGTGCGCCGCGTGCGCCACTTCCGCGCGCGCGGCCTGGTGGCCAAACTGCACTTAGGCCTGTCGGCGCTGCCGACATTTACTGGCGCGGATGCAGCCGCCTTGCGCGGACGCTTGCTGATCAGCCCGAGCATGGACTATTTGGAGAAGGCCTTTAACCCCAGCAAATACCGCGAAATTCCCGAGCGACCGGCGCTGGAAATCAGCCTGCCCACGCTGAACGATCCGGGCCTGGCGCCCGAGGGCAAGCATGTGCTCTCGGCACTGGTGCAATTTGTACCTTACGACCTAGGCCCCGACCCGCAGGCCGCGCGTGCCAAGCTCTTGCAAAACATTCTTTCCGTGCTGGAAAACCACGCCCCAGGCCTGGGCGCTCTGGTGGAACATTGCGAATTGCTCACGCCCTCGGACATCGAGCGTGAGTTTGGCTTAGCCGGTGGCCACTGGCACCAAGGCGCGCTCAGCTTTGACCAGTTTTTTATCAACCGTCCGCTGCCGCTCTACCAACAATACCAAAGCCCTGTGCCGGGTCTGTGGATGTGTGGGGCCGCCTGCCACCCGGGTGGCAACATCATGGGCCTGGCCGGACGCCATGCGGCGCGCGCCATTGTGCAAAGCCGGAGCGCACCATGAAGTTCGCATCCCTGCCCCAGCTGTCCGACGCGCACTACCGCAGGCCCCTGCTGCACACGCCCTTTTTCGAAGCCAGCCGCCCTTGGATTCAGACCGACAGCTTTATCGCCTGGACCGGCTACAGCACGCCCGGCGTGTATTCCACCACCGAACACGAGTACTTTGCGATCCGCAATAGCTGCGCCTTGTTTGACTTAACGCCCATGGTCAAGTACCGCATCAGCGGGCCGGACGCCGAGCGCTACCTCAACCGCGTGGTCACGGGCGATATGCGCAAACTCGCCGTGGATAGAGTGGTCTATACCTTGTGGTGTGACGACGCCGGCCATGTCATCGACGACGGCACCGTATTTCGCTTGGGGCCGCAGGAATTTCGCTTGTGCAGCCAGGAACGTCAGCTCGAATGGCTGCAAGATAGCGCCATTGGTTTTGATGTGCACATCGCCGACGTCACCGCCGAGATCGCCGCGCTGGCAGTCCAAGGCCCAACCGCCTTTACCGTTTTGCGCGCACTGGGTTTGGAAGGCCTTGACCATCTCAAGCCCATGTCCATGCTGCACCAGGACTGGCAAGGCCAGCGCGTCACGGTATCACGCACCGGCTTTACCGGGGACTTGGGCTACGAAGTCTGGATCGCACCCGAGGGCGCGGCGCTATTGTGGAATGGCCTGATGGAGGCCGGTCGCAACCGGGGCATCACGCCCATTGGCTACGAAGCGCTGGATATGGCGCGCATCGAGGCCGGCTTTATCCTTCCCGATGTGGACTTTATCTCTTGCAAACAAACGATCCGCTTAGGCCGCGAAAGTACGCCCTGGGAGCTCAATCTGGCCTGGACCGTGGCCCTGGACAAAGGGCATTTCAACGGACGGCGCGCGCTGCTGCAAGCCCAAGCCAAAGGCCCACGGCGCAAGCTGGTGGGCTTGGAACTCGAAGGCAATAAAGCGGCGCACGGCTCGCTGGTCTACGCCGACAAAGACAACCATATTCAGGCGGGTGAAATTACCTCGGCCATGTGGTCGCCTACGCTCAAGCGCAATATCGCCATCGCCCGGCTAGACGCGCCCTATTGCGACACCCAGGGCAGTTTGTGGGTGGACTTGTACCTGCATCGCGAACTGCAATGGGAGCGGCGCAATGTACGCTGCACAATCGTAGAGCGCCCCTTTTACCTTCCAACGCGCCGCCGCGCCACGCCCCCGCCCGTACGTTGAGCCGCTCCATGCCTAGACCCCAGCCCCTGTTGTTCTACCCCAGCGCCGCACCCGATGCCCTGGCAAGCCTGCGACAGGCCATGGCATCGCACCGAAGCGGCCACGCATTGCCGCGGGCTTTTTACAAAGATCCGCAGATTTTTGACCTGGACATGCGCCACTTTCTGCTAGCGCACTGGCACTGCGTTGGCCACAGCAGCATGGTCACGCTGCCAGGGGATTTTTTTACCGTAGAACTGGCCGGTGAATCCATCATCATCACCCGTGATGCCGATGGACACGTACGCGCCGTGCTGAACGTATGCCGCCACCGGGGCTCGCGCATTTGTGATGAAGCCCAAGGCCACAAAGCCAATGGAAAATTTGTCTGCCCCTACCATGGCTGGACCTATGACTGCAGCGGTCAGTTGCTGCATGCACGCGGCATGCAAGCCAGCTTTGATGCCGCCGACCATGGCTTGCGCCAGCTCGCAGTGCATGTAGAAGTAGGAATGATTTTTATCACGCTCGCGCGTGAGCCTCTGGGCCTGGAGCACATGCGCCATGTATTTGCGCCGGCGGCGCAAGTCTATGGATGGAACCACGCCAAAGTGGCCGCGCGCAAGACCTATAGCATCGCCGCTAACTGGAAGCTGGTCGAAGAAAACTACCAGGAGTGCTACCACTGCACCCCAGCGCACCAGGAGTACTCCAAGCGCCACACTTACTCCCGGCCAGAAGCACTGCGTCAGGTACCGGACCAGGCTTTGCGGGCGCGCCGGCAGGCTTTGGGCCTGAACCTGCAAGAACAGGATTTTTATTACACCGCAGCCCATAGCGGCCAAGAGAGCGCGGACTGCATCGCCTCGGCGATGGCGGATGGTTTTGTGACCGGCAGCGCCGATGGCAAAGCAGTAGCGCCGCTGATGGGGGCGTTTCGCGGCAAGGGCTATGACGGCGGGTTTTCATTCATCGACCTGGGTCCTAGTTCCAATTTCGTGGCCTACCCCGACTACACCTTGCTCTACCGCACCGTACCCCAAAACGTGGACCGCACTGACTTTGAATTGATCTGGCTGGTGGATCAGGACGCGGTCCAAGGGGTGGACTATGACCTGGACCGGCTCACCTGGATGTGGGACTACACCAGCCATGAAGACCAGCGCATCATCGAAGTCAATCAACTAGGAGTTAACTCTGCGTTTTTCACGCCCGGCCCCTATGCGCCCATGGAGTCTTGCGCACAGCTCTATATCGAATGGTATTTGCAGGCCATGCAGGGGCTTCTCGATGCGCCCACCGCCAGCAACGCGCAACCCTAATATTTTTGCACTAGATTTGTATGGCTCGCATGCCTTCCTCTTCCCAAGCGCCTGCAAGCCCTGCGGCGGTGCGAAGCCGTGTGCAGCCCGAGGTCCGCAAGCGACTTTTGATTGACGCGACCACACGTTCGATTGCCCAGTACGGCTACAGCGGCATCACCATCGAGCGCATCTGCGCCGCAGGCGGCGTGTCACGCGGCCTGATCAACCACCATTTCGGCAGCAAGGACGAGTTACTGCTGCAGTCCTACAAAACCTTGTGCGACCATTGGACCGCCTATGCGCTCGACGGCATGAAAGACATGGCCGATCCGGCAGACGCCTTGCGCTCATGCATCAATAAAAACTTCGACGAGGCCATGTTCAACCCGCAGCAGTTGCGCATTTGGTTGGGCTTTTGGAGTGTCATTCCCAAATCACCCAAGCTGCAAAAACTCGACCGCGCGCTCTACCAGCTAGATTTGAAAATCTACCAAGACGTGATGGAGCGCCTGGCCCACCAAAAAAGTTTGGATATAGATGCCCGCGCCCAGTCGATTGCGCTGATGGCTTTGATCGCGGGGCTGTGGCTGCAAGCGGCGCTGGATCCGCAGTCACTCAGCGCCACGCAAGCGCGCGCCCTGTGCCTGAACGCGGTAGCGCATCTGTTGTAAGCACACAAACTACCAGCCCAGGGCATCACCATGCAGCACCCCGCAACGCTCCCTTTCCGGCCCACGCTACCGGCCTGGACCTACCAGAACGCGGAGTTGCAAGGCCTTGAATTGGACGCGCTGTTTCGCAGGTCCTGGCAGTTTGCCTGCCATGTCAATGAAGTAGCGCAGCCGCGCGACTTCATTACGCTGGACCTAGGGCCGGACCCGGTGCTGGTACTGCGCGATGAGGACGGTGTGCTGCACGCCTACCTCAATGTCTGCCGCCACCGGGGCGCGCGTCTGCTGGACGGTAGCGGCCAATGCAAAGCGCGCCTGACTTGCCCCTACCATGGCTGGAGCTACAGCTTGCAAGGCCCGCTAGCGGCCCGGCCCCATGAAGATACCTTTGCAGACCATGACAAATCCGCGCTAGGCCTGCGCACCCTCGAACTGGAAGTGCTTTGCGGCCTGGTGTTTGTGCGCCTGATACCGGGCGGCCCGCCGTTGCATAAGCAGTGGCAAGAATTCTTGCCCCAGCTGCAGGACTATCGCCTAGAAGAGATGGTGCCTCTGGGGCCGCACTGGGTCGAAGACTGGGCCTGCAACTGGAAAGTCGGCGTGGACAACAACCTGGAGAACTACCATGTGCCGCTGGGACATCCGGGCTACCAGCGCTTACTGGACAGCGACATGATGGGCACGATCAACACCTATGGCGTGGCCGGCAGCACCAGCGTGTTGCGCGCGCAGCCATCGAGCAACTGGGCCGAACGCATGTACCAGGCCATGGCACCGCGCCTCAATGCCGACCTACCCGCATCGGTACGCAACGCTTGGACGTTTTATACGATGCCACCCAATACCGGCATGGACATTTACGGCGACAGCATGGACTTGTTTCAGTTTTTCCCCAAAACGGCTACCAGCTGCACCGTGCGCTACCCGATTTACGTGCGCCCCGACAGCCGCCGCGAGATGAAAGTGCTGCGCTACCTTAACGCCCGCATCAACCGCCAAGTCAGTGCCGAAGACAAAGCCTTGAGCGAGCGCGTGCAGCAAGGCCTGCAATCCCACGGCTTTGCCAACGGCCCCTTGTCGCGTTACGAGTATTGCCTCGAAGACTTTCACCGCCGTGTCCAAGAAGCCTGCCCCGTCACGCGCCAAAGCGAAGAACCGGCCCCAGGCTTTTCTCGCACCCCTTAAGCGCGCCAGCGCCCACCCGCTTGGCGACGGCGCCCACCGCTAAGATGCCAGGGTGCACATCCGCCGTCCGATGCCTGTCGGCTTGTTCAACCCCATTGCGCCCTCCGACGCCCCACGCCATGCATTTCGATTTTTCCAATCCCTACCACAGCACCCGCCTGCCGGTATTTGCCCGCAACATCGTCAGCACCTCGCACCCGTTGGCGGCACAAGCAGGTTTGCGCATGCTATGGCAAGGCGGAAATGCCGTGGACGCAGCCATCGCCGCTGCCGCCGCGCTAACAATTTGCGAGCCCGTCAGCAACGGCCTAGGCTCGGATGCGTTTTGTATTTTGTGGGACGGGCAACAACTGCACGGCCTCAACAGCGCGGGCCACGCGCCTGCCGCCTGGACGCCGGACTACTTTCACAGAAAATACGGCAGCGCCTTGGCCACACCGCCCAAACGCGGGCTGGACGCGGTCACGGTGCCTGGCGCCGTGGGCGCCTGGGCGGCGCTGAGCCAGCGCTTTGGCAAACTGCCTTTTGCTGACCTCATGCAGCCTGCCATCGAGATCGCCGAGCGCGGCTACTTGGTGCCCGTAGTGGTCCAGCAAAAATGGGCGGCTGCCACGCCGGAACTGCACAAGCAACCCGGCTTTGCCGACCATTTTTTGCCCTACGGGCGCGCGCCCCAGGTGGGCGAGTTATTCCAATTCCCCGCAGCGGCACGCGGCCTGCGCGAGATCGCGGCAAGCCTTGGCGAATCCTTTTATCGCGGAGAGATGGCGCAGGCCATGGAGCGCTTTTCCAGCGCGAATGGCGGCAGTCTGCGCGCCTCGGACCTGGCGGCTTTTCAGCCCGAGTGGGTGAGGCCGCTGGCACATAACTACCGGGGCTATACAGTGCATGAGATACCACCCAGCGGCCAGGGCATTGCCGCGCTGATGGCGCTGGGCATGCTCGACCGCT
>CANKNK010000074.1 GCA_947483455.1 Comamonadaceae bacterium
ATGGCCTTGTTCAGCAGCCAGTGTGAAATAGGCCATCGCCAGCGACAGGTCCGGGGCAATGCCCTGGCCGTGCGCGTACATCAGGCCCAGGTTGTATTGCGCCGGGGCATCGCCCTGGTCTGCGGCTTTGTGGTACCACTTGGCCGCCAATTCCGCATCGCCTTCGATGTCTTTGCCTTGCGCGAGCAAGAGGCCCAACTGAAATTGCGCGTAGCTGTGGCCTTGCACGGCGGCAGATTCCAGCCATTTGCGCGCGCCTGCCGTGTCCTTGTCAATGCCTTCGCCCTGCAGCAGCATGCTCGCCAGGTTGAATTGGGCGGTTGCATGTCCTTGCACGGCGGCGCGCTCAAACCAATAGGCGGCCTGCGCGGCGTCGCGCTCCACGCCCTGGCCGTTGGCGTACATAAAGGCCAGATTGGTTTGCACATCGGGCAGGCCTTGTGCGGCGGCCAATTGGTACCAGTGCAGCGCCTGGGTGTGGTCTTGCTCCACGCCCTGGCCATTGGCGTACATATAGCCTAGGTTGTACTGGGCCGGCGCATAGTCTTGCGCGGCTGCCAGCCGGTACCACTTCAGTGCTTCGGCATAGTCCTGCGCCACCCCCTGGCCGTTGGCGTACATAAAGCCCAGGTTGTTTTGGGCGGCAGCGTATTCCAGCGAGGCTAGCGGCCGCGAAATGCGCAACGCATTGGCAAAGTCCCCACGGCGGTAGGCGGCGTCGGCATCTGCCAGCAGGTTTTTCATGCGCGCACTCCTGCCCTGTGCGCTAGCGGCGCAAAGGCTTGGGATAAAGCGCGGGCCAAGTTCATTCCTGGTGTTGGCTGAGCATTGGCAAGGCTTGGTGCTGCACTGGGTGCGCCTGGTGCTCTACGGCATACAGTTTTTGCCCGTGCGGCACATGGGCTTGGCGTGAAACCACCAAAGTGCTTTCGGCCAGCCAATGGGTGGAAGGGCCGCGCGCGGGATGGGCTGCCGCTTCCAAATGCTGGGCTTGGCTGGGCTGGTGTTTCACCTCGGTCATGGCAGTTTCCTCGTGTGGCCCTGGGCCAGGGCTTGGCGTTGATTCAGTGGTTTTCTTGACGCCTGCGAACGTGGCAGGCAATGCATCTAGGGGGTCATGCAAGTTTTGTGCCTTTGAAAATAGGCGGTTTCGCGTTTTCAGGATGCCACAGGCGCATTTTGTGACGGCTTTTCCTGCAACAGTGTCATGATGTCGTCGCTGCTCAGATGGTGGATATTGAGCCCCTGGTGTTGCGCTACCAGGCTGGCAAACCAGTGGGCGTCAAAGTGCAAATAGAGCGCGGTGCTCCAGGGCAGGCCGGTGTGCGCGCTCAGGGTGGCCCAGTTCAGGCGATCGGCATACGGGGCCAGCAGCTCTTCAGACCAGCGGATGTGGGTATTGGCGCTCAGGCGCTCCCAATCCCAGTGGTCGGCATGGCGCGCCAGCAAGTCCGCGCTCCATGGCAGTTCGGCGCTGCTGCTAGGGCCGCTCCAGTCCCATTCGCGCGCAAATTGGGCAAGTAAGTCGCCGCTCCAGGGCAGACCGGGGTTCCAGCTCAGGCGGTCCCAGTCCCATTGGCCTTGCCCTGCCTCCAGCAGCGCGGCGCTCCAGGACAGAGACGGGTTTTCGCTCAATGCCTCCCAGTCCCAGTCTTGCAGTGGCAGGGAGGGTAGCGCTAGTAGCTGCGGCGCTTGCAGCCAGGCCGGATCGCACCACTGCGCCAGCAGGGTATGCCAAGGCAGCGCGGGGTTGCGGCACAGGGCGGCGCTGTCCCAGCGGTCTTGCCATGCGCTCAGCAGTTCCGAGGTCCAGGGCAGGTGGGTGTTGGCGCTCAGGGCGCTCCAGTCCCAGAAGCTGGCATAGCGCGCGATCAGGTCCTGGCTCCAGGGCAATTGCGCCTGGCTGCTCAGGGCTTGCCAGTCCCAATCGTGGGCATAGCGTGCCAGCAGGTCTTCGCTCCAGCGCAGGCTGGGGTTGGCGCTCAGCCAGGTCCATTGCCAGCGACTGGCAAAGCGCTCCACCAGCGCTGCATCGCCGGGCAAAGAGGTATTGGCACTGAGCCCGGTCCAATCCCAACGGCTCTGGTAGCCATGGAGCAAGTCCACCGACCAGGGTAGGCCGATGTTCCAGCTCAGCGCCGTCCAGTCCCAGCGGTGCGCATTGGCTTCGATAAAGGCGGTGGTCCAGGGCAATTGCGCATTGCGACTGAGCACCGCCCAGTTCCAGCGATAGACAAATTGCTCCAGCAAGGCCTGGCTCCAGGGCAGGCCCGGGTTGGTGCACAAGGACTGCCAATTCCAGCGGTCGGTGTAGCGCTCTAGCAGTGCGCTAGACCAGGGTAGGGCCGGGTTTTTGCTCAGTAGCTCCCAGTCCCATTCTTGGGCATAGGCCTCGATGAGGGCGTCTGACCATTGCAGCACGCCGCTGGCGCTGAGCATGCGCCAGTCTTTGCGCTGACCCAGGGCCTCCATCAGCGGCGCATCCAGCGGGTAATGCTGTTGCAGGCAGGCGGCCAAAAGCGCAGGGCGGTCGCGGAAAAATTGCAAGGCCTGGGTTTCATGCAAGCCCGCCAGGGTGTGGGCCACCAGGTCTAAGCGCTGGCGTTCCAGTGGCGTCAGTGCGCCCGCAGCCGGTGAAATTTGCAGTTGCCCCATGCTCATCCTTGCGCGATGGGTAGGTGGCCAAGGCCTTGGGCCTCTTGCAGTGCTTCGCGGTAGCGCTGCACTTCGGTGTGCAGGTGATTGGCTTGCTGTGCAAACCACAGATCCCAGCGGCTTTGGGTCGCCAGGGTGCGCCAGGTGGCACTTTGCAAAATTTGCAGGCGTTGCCCGTGCAATTGCGCCAGAGTGCCTTGCAGCGCGCTCAATTCCATGGCCCATTGCGCCGGGGGGCGCTTGGTGCCAGCATGGCCGCCCGGCCGAGGGCCACTGGCTTGGCCCTGTCCTAGTTCCAATTGGGCTTGCAGGCTTTGCAGGCCGCGCATATCGCTGGCTTGGTAACTGCGTTGCAAGCGTTGGAACAAGGCCTGCGCCTGTTGCTTGTCCTTTACGGTATCCACGCGGTCCGGGTGGCATTGCATCGCCAGTTTGCGGTACAGGCGCTTGAGTTCTTGCTGCGCTTGGGGGTCCAGTTCGGGTGGCGCTTGCGCCGGCGTTTCTTCCGGGTGGCTTTCTGTGTAGCGGCTGAAATTGTCGTCGGCCTGGCGTGCCTGGTCTTCGCGCTCTGCGCCGCCATAGCGCGTGTGCATATGGGCTAAATATTGGCGTTTGAGGTCGAGAAACTCACGCAGCAATTGGCCAATGGCCGCGTCCTGCTGTCGGTCAAAGCTTTGCATGGTGCGCTGCAATTCGTCCAATTCAGCTTGCAGCGCCAAGCTATGGCATTGCAGCAGTTCACTTTGCCAGGCGGCAGTGCGTGCGTGCAGGTCGGCACTCAGAACCAGGGCCTGGCTACCGGCCACCCAGGGCGCGCCAGGCGCGGACAGGTCGTCCATTGGGCCCGATGCCGTGGGCTGCGCGGTGGACGGCGCTTGGATCTGCGCTGCCAGCGCCTGCAGGCCTTCTAGGCAGCGCTGGGCCAAGCCCAAGTCACTTTGGCGCACCACACCGGCAAAGTCTTCGCGTGCCAAAGTGCTCAATTCTGCGATGGCGCCGCTGAGCACGGTATGCCCGTCCACGACGCAGACCGGTGTTTGCAAAACTGGCGCGCTGCTGTCCAGCCAAACTAGTTCGCCCCCGGCCGCACTGATGCGTTCCCAGGCGATAGCCGATTGGCGGTTGGCCGTGGTGTCTGGCACCAACAGGCGCAGCGCCACACCACGGCGGCGCACTTGCAGCAGCAGTTCAAACCAATGGCGGCTGCACGCTTGCGCCAGTGCGCACACTACCTGCTGGCGCGCACCCGCTAGCAGCGTTTGCACTGCGCTTGCCGCATCGGCAAAGTAGGCCTGGTAGTCGGGGTCCGTGGTGTCGTCGAACATGGGGGCGGGAGGGGCGGTTTGTCGGGTTGCGGGGCTGGTGATCGGCGCAGGCTGCTGCCGACCCATGGTGCGGGCTGCTAATCAAAGCCGGCAAATTTTTCCTGTATGCATTTGCGCGCCATGTCCTGCGCCTGGGCCATTTGCGCAGGCGTCATTTGCTGTGCCACAAATTCGCGCCCGCTGGCCGCTTGTGCATGGCCGCTGACCGCGCCCACGTTAAACCACATATGGGCGCGCACAAAATCTTGCAACACGCCCATACCATTGGCATAGAGCCAACCCAGCGCGGCTTGGGCATCGGCTTGCCCACCCTGGGCCGCTTTGCGGTAGCACTGCAAGGCCCGTTGGTAATCCGGCTCCTGGTCTGCGCCTTCCTGGTAAAGCGCACCCAAGTTGTACCAAGCCAACACGTCGCCTTGGTCGGCCGCTAGCTGCAGCCATTGCATGGCTACGGTGCGGCTGGCGAGCGTGCCCTGGCCATTGGCGATCATCACCCCCAGGTTGTACTGGGCCTGGGCATCGCCCTGGTCGGCGGCCAACTGGTACCAAGCGAGCGCGGCGGCATCGTCTTGGGTCACGCCCTGGCCGGTGGCATACATCAGGCCCAGGTTGAACTGGGCGGCGGCATCGCCTTGCTCGGCGGCTTTTTGGTACCAGTGCAATGCTTTTTCGGGGTTCAGGTCCGCACCCTGGCCGCTGCTGTAGAGCACGCCCAGGTTGTACTGCGCGGCAGCGTCGCCCAGTGCGGCGGCGCGTTCATAGCACTCGAGCGCTTTGGCCCTATCGGGCGCCATGCCTTGGCCATTGGAATACAAAAAACCCAGGTTGAACAAGGCGTGCAAATGGTTCTGGGCAGCGGCCAACTGGTACCAATGACATGCCTGCTGCAAGTCTTGCGGCACGCCGTGGCCGTTGGCGTACATCACGCCCATGCCGTACTGGGCGGCGGCATCGCCAGTGGCGGCGCCATTTTGGTAGCACTGCAAGGCCAGCCCAAAGTCCTGCGGCACGCCTTGGCCGTTGGCGTACATCACGCCCAGGCCGCGCTGGGCGCTGGTGTCACCTTGTTCGGCCGCAGCTTGGTACCACTTGAGGGCTTGCGCGTAGTCGCGTGCCGTGCCCTGGCCATTGGCGTACATCACCGCCAGATTGGTTTGGGCATAGGGCAGGCCTTGTTCGGCGGCAGCCCGGTACCATTTATGGGCTTGCGCAAAATCCTGCGTCACGCCCTGGCCATGGGCGTACATCACCGCCAGATTGGACTGGGCTTGCGGGACACCGTGTTCAGCCGCCTGGCGGTAGCAGTCCAGCGCGCGCCCAAAATCCTGCTCCACCCCTTGGCCCTGGGCGTACATCAGGCCCAGATTGGTGAGGGCGGCAAGTTGCAAATCGGGAGCTAGTTCGTTCACGCCTGTGGTCTAAAAGTGGGGCACCCGGTCGCTGCTGTAAGGCTTGGGGCGAGGTGTTCATCCTGATTATGCAGTTTGCGTACCAACTAGCATGAATTGGTTAAAAGACATCCTTATGGCTTGTAATTCGTGTAATTTGAGAAACAAATCATGAAAAATCCAAAAAAACACTGCTGTACTGTCTGAAAACTGACACTTACTGGTATGATTTTGCCGTAAGCCCCAGTCAAGGCGCACTCTTCGAGGCGCGGGGGCCCGTCCCACACAAGGTCCCATGTCGCGAAACGCTATCAGTTTTATTGGTGAAAGTGATGCCATCCGGGCCATCCGGGACCTGCTGCCTGTAGTGGCGGCATCGAGTTCGACCGTGCTGATTACCGGCGAGAGCGGCACCGGCAAAGAAATTGTGGCGCGATCGCTACACGACTTGTCGCACCGGGCGAATGCCAATTTTGTGCCGATCAATTGCGCGGCCATCCCTAAAGATTTGATTGAGAGTGAGCTGTTCGGTCACCGCAAAGGCGCGTTTACCGGCGCCGTGACCGATCGGGTGGGCCGCTTTGAGCTGGCGCACAACGGCTCCATTTTCCTGGATGAAATCGGCGATTTACCGCTGGAGCTGCAGGTCAAGCTGCTGCGGGTCCTGCAAGAGCGGGTGATCGACCCGGTGGGCGGCACCAAGCCGATTCCTATTGACGTGCGCGTCATCGCCGCTACCCACCGCGACCTGGAGGCCGAGATCGCCGCCGGGCGCTTCAGGGAAGATTTGTATTACCGGCTCAATGTGCTTCCGCTGAACACCCCGCCTTTGCGTGAGCGCGCCACCGACGTTCCCTTGTTGCTGCAATTTTTTGCCAAGCACCACGCCGGCCCCAGTGAAAAGCCCATCACCTTCGCGCCGGACTTCACTTACGCGATGCAGGCCTATCAATGGCCGGGCAATGTGCGGGAGTTGTCCAATTTGATTGATCGCTTTAGCACCTTGTTCGCCGGTCAGTGCCTGGAGCTGAAAGACTTTTCCAAGAGCCTATTGCCCAAAGGCATGCTGGCCTACAAAGCGCTGGCCGACTCGGGGGAATTGCCGCAGATGGATCCGGCCTTGGCCTCCGGCGCTTTTGCGGATGGCCCCACCTCCGGAGGATTGTTCGACGAATTGTCCGACGAGGACGAGGAGGAGGACGAACCGAACCAGGTCGAGCAAATGACGTTTATGTCGCAGGCCTTGCCAGTCTTGCCACCCGAAGGCTTGTCTTTGAAACACCGCCTGGCCGAAATTGAGCGCGACCTGATTGCCCAGGCGCTGAGCCGGACCAACGGCAATGTGTCGCAGACGGCGCGCATTCTCAACGTGCAGCGCACCACGCTGATCGAAAAAATCCAAAAATTCGGACTGCGCGAAGGCAGCTAAAGCGCCGCAGCAGTCCCGCGAGGCGCCAAGCTTATTGCCCTTCGGGCGTCTTGCCGGTGTTTTGAATACGCGGGTACTGCACTACCTTTTCCACGGGTTTCTCAGGCGCTTTGGGCGCTGCCGAAGGCGTTGTTGCACCGGGCGCTGCGGGTTTCACGCTGGCTTCGGCCGCTTTGAGCTGGCGTACCAAGGCTTCTGCTTCTTTGCGCACCGCAGCCGGGTCGGGTCGGGCCGGGGCAGGAGTGCCCACCGCACGCACCTGGCTACTCAGGTTGCTGATGGCGCTGGACTGGGCTTGCAGCTTGCTGTCTAGGTCTTTGATGAGCTTGGCCACATCGGGCGCTTTGTCTTTGTCTTTGTCGTGGGCCACGGCGGCGGGTTTGGCAATGGTGTCCGCAGCGGCTTGCACACCACGCATCACTTCGTCCAGGCGCAACTCAATTTTGGTTTGGGCGCTGATGATGGCGTCTTGCTTGCTGGCCACTTCGCGCAGGGCTTCGCCGTGGCCGGTGAAGAGCTCCAGTCCTTCGTCCATGGCGATGACGCGCTTACCGACTGCGATCAGCATGGCATCGGCCTGGGCTACGCGCTGTTGCAGCCTGAAGGACATAAAGGCAAACACGCTCATGGCCAGCACCATCAGCAGACCAAACACGGCCAGCACAATGATGAGGTACATTTTTTGGCCGGCGTAGCTTTCGATGAGCTGGGTGGATGCGCCATGCATATCGCCCGCCGCTTTGGCAGCCATGCCTGCGGCCCGATTGGCCAGTTCGGCAGAGTCCAGCATGGTGGACTTCATCTCCGCCATTTCTGCGTCCTGGGTGTCTTGCGTCGCGTGCCCAGCGTCGTCGTGCGCTGCGTGATGCGCATC
>CANKNK010000075.1 GCA_947483455.1 Comamonadaceae bacterium
CTGAGCGGGCGCATCGGGCAGGCCCTGGGCCAACATCGACAGTGTGCTGTCGTAACGCCTGCGCACTCTTTGCGCAAATCGTGTGTACTGCGCGAGGGGCTTATGCATATTGCCGGTCATAATTCCATGCTTGACTGCACGTGCCAATGACTGATACCCCAACAAACCCCTCGCGCACCTTGTTGAGAGTTGCATTTTTGGCCAAGTGGCTGCTGCGTCTGGTCGGTGCTGGGTGGCTGCTGTTCATCATGTTCTGGGCGGTGTTGCACTTTGTCATTGTGCCGCGAATCGACACTTTGCGCCCCTGGCTGCAAGAACAGGCTACGCAGCGTTTAGGCATAGGGGTTCGCATTGGCAGTATCGAAGCCGTTTCCAACGGCCTCATTCCCTCGCTCGCGCTGCACGATGTGCAATTAGTGGACAAAGAGGGGCGGGTAGCGCTCACACTGCCCTCCGTGCAAGCAGCGATTTCCCCCCGCTCGCTGGCCGCTGGCAACTTGGAGCAGTTGTATGTGCAAGGCGCTGCATTAGACATCCGGCGCGCCGCCGACCGCTCCCTCTGGATTGCTGGCTTGCAACTGAGTCAAATCGATGATGCGCCCGATGCGGCGAGCGACTGGTTCTTTAGCCAGCCTGAAATCGCGATCCGCCACGGCCAGCTGCGTTGGACCGATGAAACGCGCAGCACAGCACCGCTGGAGTTGTCCGATGTGGACGTGGTGCTACGCAACCGGCTTTTTAGCCACAGTTTCCGGCTCGATGCCAGCCCGCCCACTGAATGGGGGGATCGCTTTCATGTGCAAGGGGTTTTCACACACCCCTTGCTGGCACTGCACGTGGGCGAGGTCAACACCTGGACAGGGCAGCTTTATGCCATGGCTAGCGACGTGGACTGGGGCCAGCTACGCAACTATATGGACCTGGGCACCAACGTCAGCCAAGGGCGCGGCAGTGTGCGGGCCTGGGCCAATGTGTTGCGCGGGCAATTTATCGGCGCCACGGCCGACGTGCTAGTCAAAGATGTGCGACTAGACCAGGCCGAACAAGTGGCCTCCATGGTCTTACCTACTGCGTCGGGGCGCGTCGCTGCGCGCAGGATTGAAGGCGGCACGGAATACACCAGCGAGGGCCTTCAATTTGTCACGGCGGACGGCGTACGCTGGCCAGGTGGTAATGCCCGTTTATCAATATGGGATGCCCAAGCGAGCAAGGGGGCCAAGATTGACTCCTCGCCGGAGCATGGGGAACTGGTTGCGGAGCGCTTGGACTTGGGCGCTTTAAGCCAGGTCGCGCAGCGCTTTCCTTTGGAAGCCAGCCTGCGCAGCCTATTGGAAACCTACCAGCCGGTTGGCATTGTGCAAAATTTTCAGGCGAACTGGAAAGGCGCTGTCAGCGCGCCCAATGCTTTTTCTATGAAGGGGCGCATCCGTCAGGCCGGGATAGCAGCGCAAACCGAGAGTGTGCCGGGCTTTCGGGGTCTGGACTTGGACCTGGACCTGAGCGAACGCGGTGGGCGCGCACAACTGAGCATGAAGAAAGGCGTCTTGGACTTGGGAAAGCAATTGTCCGAACCGCTGGTGCCTGTCACCGATCTGAGCGCGGACCTGCAATGGAAGCAAGCATCCACAGGCTGGGCCGTCAATGCCAGCAAAGTGCGTATTGCCAATGCCGATGTGCAGGGTGAATTGGACGGGCAATGGGCTATGCAGCAAGGGGGCGGCGGGCCGGGCATAGTGGATTTGCAGGGGCGCTTTACCCGACTAGACCTGGCCCGCGTACCACGCTATTTGCCGCTGTCCCTGTCAAAAGACTTGCGCGATTATTTGCGCGATGCAGTGCGCGCGGGTACCGCTTCGGACATCAAACTCAAGCTCAAAGGCGATTTGCGCGAGTTTCCATTTGCAAAGGCGCGCCAAGGAGAGTTCCGCGTCTCGGCCAACGTGAGCAATGCAACATACGCTTATGTACCCGCCACGCAAATGCCGTCGGGCAAGCCGCCCTGGCCGGTATTTACCCAGCTCCAGGGCGAGTTGGTGATAGACCAAAGCGCGCTTTATCTCAATGGCATGCGCGGCCTGTGGGGAACTGTGCCCATGGTGCGTGGCGATGCGGTCATCAACAATCTATATGGTGCCGCCGTGGTGTCGGTCAACGCGCAAGGACGTGGGCCGCTGGCCGATGCGTTGGCCGTCACCAACAACTCCCCCTTAGCAGAAATGACGGGCCAAGCATTGGGCAAAGCTTCGGTCAATGGCCTGGCGGAGTACCGCGTCAAACTTGATTTTCCACTGGCCGATACCAACCGGATGGGGGTCAGTGGCAGCGTCAGCCTACAAGGCAATGATGTGCAAATCCTGCCTTCCACGCCGCGTGTGTTGCGCGCGCGTGGACCGATTAACTTCACCGAGTCTGGCTACAACGTCAGCGGCGTCACCGGGCGTTTATTCGGCGGCGATGTCCGTATCGACGGAAGCCTAGGAAGCCTCAGCGCCTCGCCTGATAGCACCGCTGCATTACCTTCTAAAACTGCGGATGGGGACGCTAGTCTGAAAGCCAGTCCGGGCACGTTGCGACTGGACGGGCGCGTAGCGGCCGAGGGTTTGCGCGATGCCGCAGATTTTGGCGCGCTGGCCAACTTGGCACACTACGCGACGGGCACAACGAATTACCAGGCTGCGATAAGAATGCGTTTGGGTGTGCCCGACATTACGGTGAACTCCAATTTGCAAGGGATGGCCTTGGCACTGCCCGCACCGCTTAGCAAAAATGCCGAATCGTCTTTAGCGCTGCGTCTGCAAGTGGCTGCGCCATTCGAGACCACTAGCGCATCTGTGGCGAAGAGCCAGGAGCAATGGCAGGCGAGCCTGGGCAGTATTGCCCATTTGAATTTATTGCGTGATATCTCAGGCGCCGCGCCGCGGGTGCTGCGCGGCACCCTGGCCTTGGGCGCAGGCGCTAACGAAAACATGGCCATGCCGGCGCAAGGCATTTCCGCACGGCTGAGCATGGACACGCTGGATGTAGATGCCTGGTCGGTATTGTTTAGCGGCGTGGCCAATAGCATGGGTACACGCAAAAAAATCAGCGCACCACAGTTTGATTTGGGCACTGATTTCCTGCCCAATGCGCTGCAGCTTCGCGCGCGCGAAATCAGCTGGAGCGGCCATGCGGTGCACGCCGTGAACCTCAAGGCCACGCGCACCGGCAATCTATGGCGTTCACAAGTGGAGACCACTGAGTTCAGTGGCCAATTGGAATACCGCCAGGCCGGCTTGGGTGGCCTCACCGCAGACAGCAGCAACGCAGGGCGTTTGTATGCACGCCTGAGCCGTCTGACGCTCAATAGCAGCGCGGCGCAGGAAGTAGACAAGTTGCTGGACGAACAGCCCTCGAGCATTCCGGCGTTGGACGTGGTGGCCGAAGAGTTTGAATTACAAGGCAGGAAGTTGGGGCGGCTGGAAGTCGAGGCCATTAACCAGGTGTCATCCGCCACCCGCGATACGCAGCGCGAGTGGTTGCTCAAACGCTTTAATGTCAGCATGCCCGAGGCCGTGCTCAATGCCAGTGGCTCCTGGCGCTTGCAGCCCTCGGCGCCCGGGGCAGCGGCCAATGTGCCGGCGGAATCCATGCGTGACCGGCGCCGCACCCAGCTCGACTTCAAACTAGATATCAAAGACTCGGGCGACTTGCTGGCGCGCTACGGCATGAAAAATGTCATCCGCAAAGGCAAAGGCAAAATCGAAGGACAGGTAGGCTGGGTAGGTTCGCCTATTACCGTGGACTACCCGAGCATGACCGGCAGCTTTAATGTGGCCATTGACGACGGCCAGTTTCTGAAAAGCGAGCCTAATATTGGCAAGTTGCTAGGCGTGCTCAGTTTGCAATCGCTGCCGCGGCGCTTGCTGCTAGATTTCCGCGATGTGTTTAGTGAAGGTTTCACCTTTGATTTTGTGCGCGGGGATGCGAGCATTTCGCAAGGTCAGGCGCGCACCAATAATCTGCAAATGAAGGGCCCCAATGCGGTGGTCTTGATGGAAGGAAGCGCCGATATTGCCAAGGAAACCCAGGCCATTAAAGTGGTGGTGATTCCTGAGCTCAATGCCGCCGGTGCCGCCCTGGTCTATACCGCTGTGAACCCGGTGGTGGGCATTTACTCGCTACTGGCGCAGTGGCTTTTGCTCAAGCCCCTGGTGGAGGCCAATACGCATGAGTTTTTTATTGACGGTAGCTGGTTGGAACCACGCGTAACCAAGGTGGAACGCAGCAGCCCCTCAAAGTAGTCGGCGCAGGCTTTTTTATCAACCCGTTTATCAGGAGTGCGGTATGCAGGTCGCAGCAATTCAAATGGTGTCCACCGGCGTGGTCGAGGACAACATGGCCCAGGCCCGTCTGCTGTTAGAGCAAGCCGCCCAAGCCGGCGCGGAGCTGGCGGTTTTGCCCGAGTATTTTTGCCTGATAGGGCAGCACGATGGCGAGAAGCTAGCCATCCAGGAACCGTTTGGCAGCGGCCCGATTCAAGACTTTTTGAGCGGCCAGGCGCGTCGCCTGGGTCTGTGGATTGTGGGCGGAACCTTGCCTTTGTCCATCGATCCCTCGACCCATGGCGACAAGGTGTTTAACAGCAGCCTGGCCTTTGACCCACAAGGGGCCTGCGCTGCGCGTTACGACAAGATTCATTTGTTCCGCTTTGACAATGGCACCGAGTCTTATGACGAATCGCGTGTGCTACAGGCGGGTCACCAGCCCGTGCAGTTTGCGCTGCCCTCGCGCGACGGCCATATATGGACCGTGGGCTTGAGTGTGTGCTACGACTTGCGCTTTGCCGAGTTGTACCGGACGCACTCCGCCGCAGGGGCAGATTTATTGTTGGTACCCAGCGCCTTCACCTACACCACTGGCCAGGCGCATTGGGAATTGCTGCTGCGCACGCGTGCCGTAGAAAACCTGAGCTTTGTGCTGGCCGCTGCGCAAGGCGGCACGCACCCCAACGGGCGGCGCACCTGGGGCCAGTCGCTAGCCATAGACCCCTGGGGCGCGGTGCTGGCGCAGCAAGCGCAAGAACCCGGCGTTGTGCTGGCCGATCTTGATGCAGCACAGTTGGCCCGCTGCCGTATGCAGTTGCCGGCCTTACAGCACCGTTTGTTGTGAATTCAGATTACGGCTTGGGGGGCGTTTCTTCGTCAGAAGCTGGGGGGGGCAGCTCCCCGTTTTTGCGCCCCGAAAACATCGTCCACCACACGATGCCGATAAGCAGCAGGCCGGCGCCAAGTGCTTCCAAAATAATCAAGGTCATGGGGTGGGGTGCTGCCGCAGTGATGTGCGCGCTGATTGTAGGAAGCCTGGGCGCTTGCGGCAGTAGCCCCACCAAGGCGCCGGTTGAAGACCGCTCACCCGGGGCCTCTACCTCGCCAACGCCAGCTTCACCCGCTGCGCCGGTGGTAGTGCCGCCCAAGCTAGAGATCGGGCCAACCATCGTCCAGGCACGCAGCCGCTGGGTGGGCGTGGGCTGGGATGCATTGCCCGGCTTGCAACAAGACACATTGGGTCAGGGCTGGCGCGCCTGGATAAAAAGCTGCGAACGCAGCGCCAGCATGCCCCCGGCGCTGGCGACTTTGTGCCCACAAGCCCTGGCGCTGGCCAATGCAGACGCAGCCGGGCAACGCGCCTGGATGTTCCGCCACTTGCAGCCCTACCGTGTCGAATCGCTGCAAGGCGAATCCCAGGGTTTGCTCACCGCGTATTACGAGCCCGTATTTGAGGCTAGCCGCACCCCCAACGCCCATTTCAGCGCGCCGATTTATGCGCCACCGGCCAATCTGGCCAGCCGCAAACCTTGGTACACGCGCAAAGAAATGGACACCTTGCCCGAAGCCAAAGCTGCGCTCAAGGGCAAGGCACTGGTCTACCTGAACGACCCGGTCGATGCCATGGTGTTGCAAATCCAAGGCTCGGGGCGCATCCGTGTGCAACAGCCTGATGGCAGCTTTCGCACTACGCGCCTGGCGTTTGCCGGCACCAATGAGCAGCCCTATAAAAGCGTGGGCAAATGGTTGCTGGATCAAGGCCTCAGCAAGGACGCCACCTGGCCGGGCATCAAAGCCTGGCTGGCGCGCAATCCACAGCGCCAAGAAGAGCTGCTTTGGAGTAACCCGCGCATGGTGTTTTTCCGGGAAGAAGCCTTGAGCGAGAACGACCTGGACGCAGGACCGCGCGGCGCGCAAGGCGTGGCCCTGAGTGCGGGCCGCTCAATCGCTGTCGATCCGGGCAGCATCCCCTATGGCACACCGGTATGGATGAGCTCTACCGGCGCGCAAACCACCTTGCAACAACTGGTGATCGCCCAGGACACCGGCAGCGCCATCACTGGCGCCGTGCGTGCCGACTACTTTGCGGGCTCGGGCGCAACAGCAGGGGAACTGGCCGGACGGCTCAAGCAGCCCTTGCAGATGTGGGTGTTGTGGCCTAAGTGAGCAGGGCCATGGAGTCTGTCGCCCTTCCGCGCTGGTGTTGAGGCCTGGTCCGCTATACGCTTCCTAAGGTACGCATGGGGTATCAAGGGCGCAATACACACGCGCCCCTAGTTTGACTACACTGCGCATGAGGCGCAGCCCACCTACCCGGAGCCAACTGCACAGACTGCAGCCCACAAGGCGGCCCAACATTCCAGGAGCCCATTGCCATGAACGCCCCCCTGCACCCCGACCAGCTGCGCGCCGCACCCGTCACACTGGACGATAAATACACCCAATCGACTGGCCAGGCTTTTATGAGCGGCGTGCACGCCTTGGTGCGCCTGCCGATGATGCAGCGTGTGCGCGACCTGGCAGCGGGCAAAAACACCGCGGGTTTGATCAGTGGCTACCGCGGTTCACCATTGGGCAGCTACGACCAGTCGCTGGCCAAAGAAAAAAAGCGCTTGCTGGAGCACCATGTGCATTTCCAGCCCGGCGTCAATGAAGAGCTGGCCGCTACCGCTTTGTGGGGCACGCAACAACTAGGTTTTGCGCCGCCGGGCAGCAATCAATACGACGGCGTGTTCGGCATCTGGTACGGCAAAGGCCCGGGCGTGGACCGTTGCTCGGATGTGTTCAAGCATGCCAATATGGCCGGCACCACGCCCTGGGGTGGCGTGATCGCCGTGGCCGGTGACGACCATGTGTCCAAAAGCTCGACGGCAGCGCACCAGAGCGACCATATTTTTAAGGCTTGCGGCACGCCGGTGTTTTTCCCGGCCAGCGTGCAAGATATTTTGGATTTGGGCGTACATGCGTTTGCCATGAGCCGCTACGCCGGCATCTGGGCGGGCATGAAAACGATTCAGGAAATCGTCGAATCCAGCGCCGCAGTCGATGTCGACCCGCAGCGCGTCAAGATTGTGATGCCCACCGATTTTGTGATGCCCGCAGGCGGCGTACACATCCGTTGGCCCGATGGTGCGCTGGACCAGGAGGCGCGGCTGTTTGATACCAAATGGTATGCAGCCCTGGCCTATGTGCGTGCCAACCGGCTCAACCACAATGTCATCGAAGGGCCAAACGACCGCTTCGGTCTCATGGCCAGCGGCAAAGCCTTTAATGACACGCGCCAAGCTTTGCTCGATTTGGGCCTGGACGATGCTACTTGCCGCCGCGTCGGCATTCGCTTGCACA
>CANKNK010000076.1 GCA_947483455.1 Comamonadaceae bacterium
CCACCGTAGTGACCTCAAGCCCCTCGGGGGCAAGCGTCAGCGCCGCATAGCCACCTGCGATATCGGCCAGCATGCCAGTGGCTCCGCCGTGAAAGCCCAGTTGCTGCTGCGTCACTTTGCCCGAATAAGGCAGGGCCAACTCGACGCAACCGGGCTCGGCGCGCAGCAGGCGCACACCCAGCGCCTGCGACATACCTTGGCGCGCCAAACTGGTGGCAATGCGCTGCCACAGCAAGGGGTAAGGCGGGGAATCAGCGGGCATGCGCAGCCTGGGCTTTGGTTTTTTTGCTTCTGGGCACGCTGGCAGCGACTTTGCCCAGCAGCGCGCGTGCTTCGCGCTGGTGGACTTTGATCTCGTCCAAATTGGCCTGCAAATCAGCCATCTGCTCTTCGATGCGGCTACGGTGCACGTCCAACACCTCCAAAAACTTCGTCAGCTGCATGCCGGTGTCACGCGGGCTTTCGTAGGTATCGATGATGTCCTTGGCCTCGGTCAGGCTCAGGCCCAGGCGCTTGGCACGCAAGGTCAATTTCAAGCGGGTGCGATCACGCACGCTGTACACCCGGTTGCGCCCGCCCGGGCCGGTACGCTCGGGTTGCAACAAACCCAGGTCTTCGTAAAAACGAATGGCCCGCGTCGTCAAGTCGAATTCGCGCGACAGGTCACTGATACTGAAAGTGCTGCTCATCGTAGGGGCACAGGGCTATGAAATTAGAAGTTGCAAACCGAGGCGACAGCGTGGGCATCCCTGCCTGTCTAGAATAGTCCGCATTGACGTTTACGTAAACGTCAATTATGAATCAAAAAATCTCTCCATGAACGCACTCGAATCCCACTTGCACTATCCCTTGGGCAGCACCCTGCCAACGCCAGGGGGCAGCATCGAAGTGGCGCCTGGTATTTTGTGGGTACGCATGACACTGCCTTTTGCGCTGGACCATATCAATTTGTGGCTGCTGCGCGATTGCATGGAAGGCGAGGACGGCCCGGTCGAGGGCTGGAGTGTGGTGGACTGCTGTATCCACCGCGACGAGGCCAAGGCCCAATGGGAGCAAATTTTTGCGAATGAATTGCAAGGCCTGCCGATATTGCGCGTGATCTGCACCCATATGCACCCTGACCATATCGGTCTGGCGCATTGGTTGTGCGAACGCTGGAAGGTGGACTTGTGGATCAGCGCCGCCGACTACCAGGTCGCGCGCTTTGCCTGCATGGGCGCTAACGGTTTTGGCGGCGAACGCTCGGCCGCCTATTTTGCCGCGCACGGCATGAACGACGAAGGCTCGGTGGAGCAGGTGCGCGCGCGCACCCACTACTTCCCCAATCTGGTGCCTTCGGTGCCTGACAGCTACCACCGCCTCATGGACGGGACCGCGCTGGAAATCGGCGGGCGCAACTGGCGCTGCATTAGCGGTTACGGCCATGCGCCCGAGCACATTGCGCTGTTCTGCGAGGATTTGCAGATACTCATTGGTGGCGACATGATGCTGCCGCGTATTTCCACCAATGTCAGTGTCTATGAGCAAGAGCCCGAGGCCGATGCGCTCAAACTGTTTCTGGACTCGATTGACAAATTCAAGCCCCTTCCCACGGGCACCTTAACGCTACCGGCGCACGGCAAGCCCTTCACCGGCTTGCATATACGCATCGAGCAACTCCACACCCACCACCGCGAGCGCCTGGCCGAAGTTTTGCAGGCCTGCGCCGCTGGGCCGCAAAGCGCACGCGATATCGTGCCGGTGCTATTCACGCGCGCACTGGATTTACACCAAATGACTTTTGCCATGGGCGAGGCGGTAGCGCATTTGCACCTGTTGTGGTTCCAGAAAAAACTGCGCCGCAGCCTAGACGCCGATGGCGTGTACCGATTTAGCCTACCAGGCTAAAGCCGCGTTTTACCAAAGCGGCGCGGTCGGGTCTTTGAGTTTTTCGCGCTGCTGCGAATAATCGGGCATCACGCTGCCCACGGTTTGCCAAAAACGCGGGCTGTGGTTCATCACCCGCAAATGGCTCAACTCATGCGCCACCACGTAGTCGATCACCGGCAACTCAAAATGCATCAAGCGCCAGTTCAGGCGGATAGAACCGTCGCTGGTGGCGCTGCCCCAGCGCTTGTCGGCGTTGCTCAGCGAGAGTCGCGTCCAACGCACTTGGAGTTGCGGCGCAAAGTGGTTGAGTCGCTCCTCAAACAAAGCCTTGGCCTGGCGCATCAGCCAGGCCTGTGTGGCATCGCGGATTTGCGCCGGACTGGCGTCCAAGGGCAATGCAATGCGCAACTCGCGCAATAGCGGCCCGGGTTGCGCGTCTTGGACATCGGCCAAAGCCGCACCCACCGCGCTAAAGCCATGCGCCGGGTCCAGGCGCAAGCGCAGCAGTCCGCCCAGATAGGGAAAGACCGCAGCATCGCGCCAGTCGATGCGGGTTTGCTCTAAGTGCGTATGCCGCTCGCGGCTTTCATGCAGTTTGCGCACAATCCACTCGGCCCGCGCTTGCAAAACTTGGTCAATTTCAGGCAAGGAGGTCCAACGCGGCGCGCGTACGCTCAAACCATCGGGCCCGATGCGCATGCCGATGCTGCGGCGGCGCGCACGCACTAGCGAAAACGCTACCTGCACGCCTTGCAAACGCAGGCTGCGCGTGGCTTGGGGATGGGCAAAGCCGGTGTCTGTTGTCAACGGGGACGCCGGGGTGCTATGGCTGATTGCGCTTGGGCCTATGGCTTCGGGGGCGATTGCTTTGGGTCTTATGGCCTTAGGCGTATCGGGTGTTCCAGCGCGGCGTGGCGCACGGATGGGAGGCTTTGGCGCCGCAGTGTTAGCCGGTGGCGCATGGCCTAGCGATTCAAACAAATCCAGGGTGTAACGCAGCAGCGGATGCATGGCCTGGGTGCTCTGGCGCGCTAAGGCTTTGGCGGGTAGGCGTCTGGGTCGAGACGGCGCATTTCCGCCTCGATCCAGGCCTCTACTTCGCGCATCATTTCGTCCGGGCTGCGCCCAGTGCTGTCTATCGCCGGGCCGATGGACACATCCACCAAGCCGGGGTATTTGACAAAGGCTTTGCGTGGCCAGACGCGGGCGGAGTTGACGGCGATGGGAAACACCGGCGCGCCGGTCTCAATAGCCAAGCGTGTACCGCCGGATTTGTACACGCCTTTTTCGCCGCGCGCAATGCGCGTGCCTTCGGGAAACATGATGATCCAGACCCCACGGGCGAGCAATTCCTGGCCTTGCGACACCACCTTGTTAAAGGCCTGTGCGCGTTGGCTGCGGTCGATATGAATCATGTCCAGACGGCTCATGGCCCAGCCGAAAAAGGGCACATACAGCAGCTCTTTTTTGAACACAAAGGCCAGCGGATGCGGCATGAGCGAAGGCAGCAAAAACGTCTCCAGCGTGGACTGGTGCTTGACCAGCAACACGGCGGCGCTGTTCTCGCCGGTGGGTAAATGCTCCCAGCCGCGCACGCGCACCTGGATACCCAAAATCACGCGCGCACCGGCAATCGCCGTACGCAACCAGGCGCGCGCCATGGCCCATAGCGGATTGCCCCGGATAAAAATCGAGGCGCCCAAAATCGCAAACGCAAAAGGCACTACGGTGGCCATCATCCACAGCATGTGCAAAACCGAGCGAATGAATG
Organism: Comamonadaceae bacterium; assembly: GCA_947483455.1. GTDB lineage: Bacteria > Pseudomonadota > Gammaproteobacteria > Burkholderiales > Burkholderiaceae_C > Allorhodoferax. The sequence goes on from CANKNK010000076.1 coordinate 3,641, forward strand.
GCATAAATCTGTTGCGCAAGTAAAACCAGGCGCTAACTGCGCGACACCAAATAGTCCGCAAACGCGGACAGATCTGCATGCACCATGGTTTGCGGTGGAAAGTCCTGGGGCAAAGGCTGGCCGCGCCACAGTGCGCCTTTGCCGGTTTGCACTACATGCGGCGTGCAACCGGCGCCTATGGCGGCAATCATGTCGCGGGGCGTGTCGCCCACCGCTGGCATGGTGGCCAGGCCCATGCCGTAGCGCTCTGCAATTTGCTCAAACAAGCCCGAAGCGGGTTTGCGGCAATGGCAGTTTTCAGCCGGGCTGTGCGGGCAGTAAAACACCGCGTCGATGCGCCCGCCCACGGCGGCGAGCATGCTGTGCATTTTGGCGTGCATGGCATTGAGCGCCGCGACATCAAAAAGCCCGCGTCCCAGCCCCGACTGGTTGCTCGCTACCACCACATGCCAGCCGGCATGGTTGATGCGCGCAATGGCCTCCAACGCGCCGGGCAGCGGTATCCACTCATCGGCGGACTTGACGTAGTCGTCGCTGTCCTCGTTGATGGTCCCGTCGCGGTCGAGGATGCAAAGTTTCATGGTGCTAAATAGTATTTACGCGGCCAGCTTGGACAAATCAGCCACGCGGTTCATGGCGCTATGCAATTGTTGCAAAAGCGCCAGCCGGTTGGCCTTAAGCGCAGGGTCATCGGCATTGACCATGACGCCGTCAAAAAACGCATCTACGGGCGCGCGTAGCGCGGCTAAGGCTTGCAAGCTGGCGGTGTAGTCTTTGGCCCCATACAAGGCATCGGCCTGCGGAACGACGCTTTGCATGGCAGCAAACAGGGCCTGCTCTGCGGCTTCGTGCAACAAGGTGGCATTCACCTCGCCTTGCGCAAGGTCAGATTTTTTCAGGATGTTGCCAATTCGTTTGTTCGCGGCGGCCAGCGCAGCGCTTTCAGGCAGGCTTGCGAAGGCGCGCACCGCTGCCAACTGCTTGGGAACCTCAGCCAGCAGCTGCGGGCGCAAAGCCAGCACCGCTTCGACCTCTTGCGCGCTCGCACCTTGTTCGCGCAGGGCGCCGGAGAGGCGGTCAAAGATAAAGTTGACCAATGCGGCACTTGCGTCCTGCAAGCCTGCATGCAAAGCGGCATAGGCGGCGGTAGCGTCCTGCAATAGCGCCTCGAGCGCCAGTGGCTGCGCGCTTTCCATCAACATGCGAATCACGCCCAAAGCATGGCGCCTCAGTGCAAAGGGGTCTTTGTCGCCGGTAGGCAAGTTGCCAATGCCAAACATACCCACCAGGGTCTCTAATTTGTCGGCCAGGGCCACCACCAAAGCCATTTGGCTGCGCGGCAATTCGTCGCCCGCAAAGCGTGGCTTGTAATGGTCTTCAATTGCCACCGCTACGGCCTCACCCAAGGCGTCATTGCCTGCGTAATAGCCGCCCATAATGCCTTGCAATTCGGGGAACTCGCCCACCATATCTGTCAGCAAATCCGCCTTCGCCAGACGTGCCGCGGTTTGCACTTGCGCGGCCATACGGGCGTCCAAATGCAAGGCCTGGCTGATGGTATGCGCGATCGCACACACCCGCTGCATACGATCACCCTGCGTGCCTAATTGGTTGTGGTAGACCACTTTGGACAAACCCTCCACACGCGACTCTAAGCTGCGTTTGCGGTCTTGGTCGTAAAAGAATTTGGCATCGGCCAGGCGCGGGCGCACCACGCGCTCGTTGCCACCGATCACGGCGCTGGCATCTGGTGGGTTGATATTGCTGACAATTAAAAACTGGTTGCTTAACTTACCCGCGTCATCGAAGAGCGGAAAGTATTTTTGATTCGCCTTCATGGTCAAAATCAAACACTCTTGCGGCACTTGCAAAAACTCCGCGTCAAAACTGCACACCATCACGGTGGGGCGCTCCACCAAGCCGGTAACTTCCTGCACCAGTGCGTTCTGCAGCAATGCTGCTTCGGCTTCGTCGTCGCTCAGATGCAGGGCCTCTACTTCCAGGCGGCGACCCAAGCGTTTGGCTTCGCTGCGCAATGCGCGCACCATGGCGCGGCTGCGTTCGTCAAAGCTGGCGATCACCGCGCCGTCGCGTGCCAGGGTGGCGGCGTATTCATCGGCGTGCGCGATGCGCACGGGCGACACCACCGCTTCAAAGCGGTGGCCTTGGGTACTGTCCGTGGCGCGCAAGCCCAGTGCCTGCACCGGCACCACCGCGCTGCCGTGCAAAGCCAGCAAGCCATGCGCGGGGCGCACAAAACTGACCGTAGTCCAGCCGGGCAATTCGCAATCGCGCTCTAGCTGGTAGCTCATCACTTTGGGGATGGGCAGTTTGGCAATCGCATCGAGCAACGCTTTTTGCAAACCATCGGCCAAAGTGGCACCACGCACCATACTGTCAAAGTACAAAGCTTGCGCTTTCCCGTCCATGCGTTTTTGCAAACCGGATAGCGCCTGCGGCCCCGCACCCAGGGCTTGCAGTTTTTTCAGCAAAGCGGGTGTGGCTTGGCCGCTGGCATCTAAACCCACGGCCACGGGCATCAGTTTTTGCGACACCGCTTTGTCGGCCGCTTGCGCAGCGACGCCGGCTACATGCACCGCCAAGCGACGGGGTGATGCGTAATCCGTGACCGCTGCATCCACAGCCGCCAGCCCCTGCGCTTTCAGGCTGTCGGCCAGCGCGGTGGCAAAGGCTAGGCCCAGTTTTTTCAGCGCCTTGGGCGGGAGTTCTTCGACAAAGAGTTCGACCAGCAGGTTTTGCGTATTCATGCTCATGCCGCCTTCTTTGCCATGTGCGCAATCCATTGCGGCGGGGCCATGGGAAAGCCCAAGCGCTCGCGGCTCTCGTAATAGCACTGCGCCACGCCGCGCGCCAGGTTGCGGATGCGGCCCATATAGGCGGCGCGCTCGGTCACGCTGATGGCGCCGCGTGCGTCGAGCAAATTAAAGGTATGCGCCGCTTTGAGCACTTGTTCGTACGCGGGCAAGGCCAAGGGCACCTCGATCAAATGCTTGGCTTGTTTTTCGTGCGCTGAAAAGGCGGTGAATAAAAAATCGGTGTCGCTGTGCTCAAAGTTATAGGTGGACTGCTCCACTTCGTTTTGCTTGTAGACATCGCCATAGGACATGTCGGCAGTCCACTGCAAGTTGTAGACGTTGTCCACGCCTTGCAAGTACATGGCCAGGCGCTCCAGGCCGTAAGTGATTTCGCCGGTCACTGGTTTGCAATCGATGCCGCCTACTTGCTGGAAATAGGTGAACTGCGTCACCTCCATGCCATTGAGCCACACTTCCCAGCCCAAGCCCCAGGCACCCAGGGTGGGGTTTTCCCAATCGTCTTCGACAAAACGGATGTCGTTGTGTTTCAGATCAAAGCCCAGCGCCTCTAGGGAGCCGAGGTACAAATCCAGAATATTGGCCGGGGCGGGCTTCATCACTACCTGGTACTGGTAGTAGTGCTGCAAGCGATTGGGGTTTTCGCCGTAGCGCCCGTCTTTGGGGCGGCGACTGGGTTGCACATAAGCGGCCTTCCAAGGCTCGGGGCCGATGGCGCGTAAAAACGTCGCCGTGTGGGAGGTGCCGGCGCCCACTTCCATGTCGTAAGGTTGTAAGAGCGCGCAACCTTGCGCGTCCCAATAGGACTGCAAAGTCAAAATAATTTGCTGGAATGTCAACATGCGATGGATGCGGCGCAGCACGCGCGCCTTGGGTTGGGCTGCTTAGCAAGGTTTGCAGCGTAAGTTGGCAATTCTACGGGCCATTGATGCAAACGCTGTGGCGCAAGATAGGCCCTGTGCGCTATGGCCAGGGCGGCGCTTGAATCAGCTTGGCACCAGCGGCGCCAATATGCGGCAAAAAGTGCTCTTGTGGCACGGGATACTGTTGGCGCCTCAGTCCTGGCGCCTGCGTGACCATGCGGTCCAACACAGGGCTGCTATTCCCATCAGCCAAAGCGGCCACAAACCCCAGCGCGCTGCCCATAGGGCAAATGGCGTGAGCCCC
>CANKNK010000077.1 GCA_947483455.1 Comamonadaceae bacterium
ACACAAAAACCGGTTTTTTAACCGGTTTTTTTACGTCTGCGAAGCCGTGCTTTCTGCCACACTGTTCGCCTAAGCCTGGGTTTATTTATTTTTTTCCATCAGGGCCGGACTCATTTGGTAGCCGAAGCGCTGGGGCAACTCAGCGGCGCGCACTTCTTGAATCGGCCAATGCCAAAGTTCCAGCGCTTCCGCCAAGCTGGCGACATCTTGGGTGTGCACGAGTCCGAAGCCCAGCGAGGTGTGTAGGTAGGGCCAACCGCGCTCGTCCATGTAGACCTGCACCAGCGAAGCGGTTTGCTTGGTACTGGAGCTGATCGCACCCTGTGCATCCACGCGCCAGACAAAGGGCGTGGCTTCTAACTCGACATACACGCGCTGCGGCCCGTTTTGAAAATACCAGCAGCCCTGGGCATCGACCCCGTAGTTGCGCTCGATAAAGTCAATGAGCTTTTCATGCTTGAGCATCGAGCCCTTGGCACCAGGCATGCCGCTGGCAAAACTGCCTATGGCCTGGGTGCGGTCGTCACGCATATACCAGTTGCCGCGCGTGTCCAGGCCCAGCCAGCTGTAGCAATGCGGGACATTGGGCCATTTGGCCATCGCCTGTTTAACTATGTCATCCATGCGCTTGATAAATTAGCGTGTGTATTGATCGAACCACTGGCCCAAAACCTGTGGCAGCGTGCGCAAATGCCCGGGCGCCAGGCCGGCGGCAAAGCCGACGTGGCCGCCATGGTCTGGCTGCCACAGATGTACGTATTGTCCAACTTCATGCAGGGCAGGCAATGAGTTGGCAGGGATAAAAGGGTCATTGCGCGCGTTGATCACCAGCGCTGGCACGCGCACGGTGGCCAGGTGCGGTTGGGCTGAGGCGCGCCGCCAATAGTCCTCGGTATCCTTAAAGCCATGCAAAGGCGCGGTAAATATATTGTCGAATGCGTACAAGTCTTGCGCTGCCATCAAGGCCTGCGCGTCAAACAGGCCGGGGTGCTGCTTCAATTTCGCCAAGGCCTTGGGCTTCATGCTGCGCAAAAACATGCGGGTGTATACCTGTCGGTTAAAGCCCTGCCCTATGGCTCTCCCGCTGGCCGACAAGTCCAACGGCGAACACACGGCAGCGATGGCGCGCACCGTGGCGGCTGCGCTGTGACCGGCCTCCTCGGCCCAGCGCATGAGTGCATTGCCGCCCAGCGAAATGCCGAGGGCATACATCGGGCCCTGATGCAAGCGGGCAAAGCGCTGCAATATCCAGCCTATTTCTTCGTAGTCGCCCGAATGGTAGGCGCGAGGTGCCCTATTCAGTTCGCCGCTGCATCCGCGAAAGTGCGCCACGGCAAAGCCTATGCCCTGGCGCCGCGCATAGTCGGCACAGGCCAAAGCGTAGTGACTGGACGATGAGCCTTCCAAGCCGTGGAACATCACCCACAATGGCGCGCCGTCTGCACACTTGGGCTTGAGCCAATCAACATCGATAAAGTCACCGTCCGGCGTATCCCAGCGCTCACGCAAAAATGCCGGTCGTTCGCCCGCAAAGGACTGCGCCAGTTTGGCCGCGACAATGGTTTGCAGATTACCGCCGGGCAGCCACTGGGGCGCACGGTAATTCATATAGCACCACCATGCAAAAACCGCCCGAAGGCGGTTTGCAAAACGGGGTGCCGAAGCATCAGCGTTTGTTTTGGAAGCGGCGCAAAGCGGCGATTTGCGCTACCAAGGTATGCAACTCGGACTGGGCCACTGCCAAATCCACATCGCTCTTGGCGTTGCGCAGGGCTTCTTCGGCCAAAGCCTTGGCAGCATTAGCGCGCTCTTCGTCCAGGTCTTTGCCGCGAATCGCGGTATCGGAAAGCACGGTCACGCTATCAGGCTGCACTTCGATGATGCCGCCCGCGACGAACACAAACTCTTCGCCACCGTCAGCCAATTCAATGCGCACCGAACCAGGCTTGACGCGGGTGATCAGCGGCGTATGGCGCGGATAGACACCGAGTTCACCGGCTTCGCCAGGCAGCGCGACAAAGCGCGCCTCTCCGGAGAAGATCAGCTCCTCCGCGCTCACCACATCAACGTGGATGGTGTTCATGGCTTAGACCTTTTTGGCTTTTTCGAAGGCTTCGTCGATGTTGCCGACCATGTAGAACGCTTGTTCCGGCAGGTGATCGCACTCGCCAGCCACAATCATCTTGAAGCCGCGGATCGTTTCGGCCAGGGTGACGTACTTGCCAGGCGAGCCGGTAAACACTTCTGCCACATGGAACGGTTGCGACAAGAAACGCTGGATCTTACGGGCGCGTGCCACCGTCAGCTTGTCTTCGGGTGCCAATTCGTCCATGCCCAGAATCGCAATAATGTCGCGTAGTTCTTTATAGCGCTGCAAAGTACCTTGGACTGCGCGCGCCGTAGCGTAATGCTCTTCACCGACCACTAAGGGGTCCAACTGGCGGCTGGTGGAGTCCAGCGGATCGACCGCAGGGTAGATACCCAAGGAGGCGATATCGCGCGACAACACCACGGTGGAGTCCAAGTGGGCGAAGGTGGTAGCTGGTGACGGGTCGGTCAAGTCATCCGCAGGAACGTAAACGGCTTGGATGGAGGTGATGGAGCCCACTTTGGTCGAGGTAATACGCTCTTGCAAACGGCCCATTTCTTCGGCGAGCGTAGGCTGGTAACCCACGGCAGAAGGCATACGACCCAAGAGTGCGGACACTTCGGTACCGGCCAATGTGTAGCGGTAAATGTTGTCCACGAAGAACAACACGTCTTTGCCTTCATCGCGGAAGGATTCGGCGATGGTCAGACCGGTCAAGGCCACGCGCAACCGGTTACCTGGTGGCTCGTTCATCTGGCCATAGACCATGGCCACTTTGGAGTCTTCGAGTTTCTCGAGGTTCACCACACCGGAGTCGGCCATCTCGTGGTAGAAGTCATTACCTTCACGGGTACGCTCACCCACACCGGCAAACACCGACAAACCGCTGTGGGCTTTGGCGATGTTATTGATCAGTTCCATCATGTTCACGGTCTTGCCTACACCGGCTCCACCGAACAGACCCACTTTACCGCCCTTGGCAAACGGGCAAACCAAGTCAATCACCTTGATACCGGTTTCCAGCAATTCTTGTGAAGGGCTGAGTTCGTCGTAAGCAGGTGCTTTGCGGTGGATAGAAGCGGTCAGTGTTTGGTCCACAGGGCCACGTTCGTCGATGGGGTTACCCAATACGTCCATGATGCGCCCTAGCGTTCCCTTGCCCACCGGTACGGTAATCGCAGCGCCGGTGTTGACCACCATGAGGCCGCGACGCAGGCCGTCGGAACTTCCCAGCGCAATAGTACGGACAATGCCGTCGCCCAATTGCTGCTGGACTTCTAATGTCAGCGCCGTTCCCTCGAGCTTCAATGCGTCATAAATCTTGGGCATCTGGTCGCGAGCGAACTCGACGTCCACCACCGCACCGATACATTGAACAATTTTTCCCTGGACGCCTGCGCCCGTGCTTGCTTGAGCCATGTTTTTTCGCTCCAAAATAAAAATTAGACAGCAGCCGCGCCTGCAACGATCTCGGACAATTCCTTGGTGATCGCTGCTTGACGCGTCTTGTTGTAAACCAGTTTGAGTTCGTTGATAACGCTGCCTGCGTTGTCGGTCGCAGACTTCATCGCAACCATGCGTGCCGACTGCTCGGATGCCATGCTTTCAGCCACGGCTTGGTACACCAGGGCTTCAACGTAACGCAAAAGTAGATCATCGATCACCACATTCGCGTCGGGCTCATAGATGTAATCCCAGCTCGCACGGGTGGCATGCTTATTCAGCGATTCGGCGGACAGTGGCAACAATTGCTCGACCACTGGCTCTTGCTTCATCGTGTTGATAAAGCGGGTAAAGCACAAGTAAATCACCCGAACTTCACCTGCCACATAGGCATCGAGCAATGCTTTGACCGGGCCGATCAGCTTTTCCAGATGCGGTGTATCACCTAGATGCACCGCTTGGGCCAGAACTTTGACGCCAGAGCGGTTCAAAAAGCCCAAACCTTTGTTGCCAATAGCTACTGCTTGCGGCTGCAATCCCTGGCCTTGTAGCTCGCGCATCTTGTGGTGCATGCTGCGCAATACATTGGTGTTGAGGCCGCCGCACAAACCCTTGTCGGTGGTGACCACAATGTAGCCCGCACCATTGGCCTGGTTGACCTGCATAAAAGGATGCACGTATTCCGGGTTGGCTTGGCTGAGGTTGGCCGCGATGTTGCGGATTTTTTCGCTATAGGGGCGTGCTGCGCGCATGCGTTCCTGCGCCTTGCGCATTTTGGAGGCCGCCACCATTTCCATGGCTTTGGTGATCTTCTTGGTGTTTTCCACCGACTTGATCTTGCCGCGTATTTCCTTGCCTGCTGCCATCAGTTACTCCTGTGTGCGTCGGCGGCGATCAAGCAAAAGTCTTCTTGAAAGCGGTCAGTCCGGCGGTCAGTTCTGCCTCGGCATCCTTGTCCATGGCTTTGTTGGCTTCCAAATTAGCCAGCAAACTGGCGTGCTTGTCTTGGAGGTAGGAATGCAACTCGCGCTCGAACATCAAGACCTGCTTGATCTCGATGTCGTCCATAAAGCCTTTGTTGACCGCAAACAAAGTGGCAGCCATCAAGCTGATGGTTAAAGGACTGTATTGGGCTTGCTTCAACAACTCGGTAACGCGGGCACCGCGGTCTAGCTGCTTGCGGGTGGATTCGTCCAGGTCGGAAGCGAACTGCGCGAAAGCGGCCAATTCACGGTACTGCGCCAAGTCGGTACGGATACCGCCGGACAGGCCCTTGACCAGTTTGGTTTGGGCTGCACCACCGACGCGGGACACCGAAATACCAGCGTTGATCGCGGGGCGAATACCTGCGTTAAACAGCGAAGTCTCCAAGAAGATTTGGCCGTCGGTAATCGAAATCACGTTGGTCGGAACGAAAGCAGACACGTCGCCGGCTTGGGTTTCAATAATCGGCAAAGCGGTCAATGAACCGGTTTTGCCTTTGACCGCGCCCTTGGTGAAGGCTTCGACATAGTCAGCGTTCACACGGGCAGCACGCTCAAGCAAACGGCTATGGAGATAAAACACGTCGCCAGGGTAGGCTTCACGACCAGGAGGACGACGCAGCAACAAGGACACTTGGCGGTAGGCCACAGCCTGCTTGGACAAGTCGTCATACACAATCAGCGCGTCTTCGCCGCGGTCGCGGAAGTACTCGCCCATGGTGCAGCCCGAGTAGGCCGACACGTACTGCATTGCGGCTGACTCCGAGGCCGATGCGGCAACCACAATGGTGTATTCCATGGCGCCGGCTTTTTCCAAGGCGCGCACCACGTTTTTGATGGACGAGGCTTTTTGCCCGATCGCCACATACACGCAGGTCATGTGCTGACCTTTTTGGTTGATGATGGCGTCAATCGCGACGGCAGTCTTGCCAGTCTGGCGGTCACCAATGATCAATTCTCGCTGACCACGGCCAATCGGCACCATCGAGTCAATCGACTTGAGGCCGGTTTGCATAGGCTGGCTCACGGATTCACGCGCGATCACACCAGGCGCGACTTTCTCAATCACGTCGGTCATTTTGGCGTTGATCGGACCTTTGCCGTCAATCGGTTGACCCAAGGCGTTTACCACGCGGCCAATGAGCTCGGGGCCCACGGGCACTTCCAGAATACGGCCGGTACATTTGACGATGTCACCTTCCGAGATCTGCTCGTAGTCGCCCAAAATCACCGCGCCGACGGAGTCGCGCTCAAGATTAAGCGCCAGGCCGAAGGTGTTGTTGGGGAATTCCAGCATCTCGCCTTGCATCACGTCGGATAGACCGTGCAAGCGAACAATACCGTCGGTAACCGAAATCACGGTACCTTCATTACGGACATCGGCGGTTACCGCGAGTCCTTCGATACGGCTCTTAATGAGCTCGGAAATTTCTGCCGGATTGAGTTGCATTACTCTTTCCCTCTTTCTTGTTAAGACTAAATCCCGGACACCAGTTGCTTACGCAGCCAGTGCCACTTTCATTTGTTCCAAGCGGGCTTTGACCGAGGTATCCAATACCTCATCCCCGACCGCAATGCGTACGCCACCAATCAAGTCTTCTTGAATCTGCACGGTAATGTGCAATTTGCGGCCAAAACGCTTTTCCAAAGTCTGACGCACGTTGTCGAGCGACTGGGCATCTACCGCGAAAGCGCTGTACAGCACCGCATCCGAAGCGCCCGACTGCGCATTCATGTGTTTGCGAAACTGCGCCGCGATTTCAGGCAATGCGCTCAGACGACCATTTTCGATAAGCTCATGCATAAAATTGTCAGCCAGCGCCGCCACCGGAGGCTGCTTGCTTACCTTGAGCAAATCCAGCAATTGGGCGCTGGTTGCTTTCGGGTTGCTGGCAAAACGCAGCAGCTGCGCATCGGAGGCCAGCGCAGACACCTCGTCCAGCCATTGCGAAGTCGCCTGCAAATGCGCGGCACTCGCCTTAAACAAGGCGTCCGCATAAGGCCGGGCAATGGTTGCAAGTTCAGCCATACCAGCCTCTAGAGTTCGGTCTTGAGGCGTTCCAACAAGTCTGCATGCACTTGCGGGTTCACTTCTTTGCGAAGAATCTGCTCGGCACCTTTGACTGCCAAAGCAGCTACGTCGTGGCGCAAGGACTCACGCACCTTGACGGCTTCTTGCATCGCTTCTTGATGGGCAGCAGCGACAATGCGCGCACCCTCTTCGCTTGCGCGCGCTTTGGCTTCGTCGATGATGTGCTGCGCACGGCGCGCGGCATCGGCCAAGACCGCAGCAGACTCCGAACGGGTCGCGGCAAGCTTGGTCTCTACTTCGCGGTGGACATTGGAGAGCTCGATCTTCGCGTGCTCAGCTGCAGCCAAACCATGCGAAATCTTCTCTGCGCGCTCGTCCAGCGCCTTGACCAGAGGGGGCCATATGTATTTCATCGTGAACCCGACCAAAATCAGGAACACAATCATCTGAATAATCAGCGTACCAGTAATACTCACTTCTCGTCCTTTCCCGAATGACTTCGGAGGGCCACGGCCACCAAGTGACGCAGGCCGTAACTGAACAGGGGAATTACTTGGGCAGATTAGCGATCTGGCCGAGGAAGGGGTTGGCCGTGGTAAACCACAGGGCAACACCGGTACCGATAATGAACGCAGCGTCAATCAGACCCACGAGCAAGAACATTTTGGTCTGCAACTCGCCCATTAGCTCGGGCTGACGCGCAGCAGCTTCCAGATACTTGCTGCCCATAATGCCGATGCCGATACAAGCGCCAGCAGCGCCAAGACCGATGATCAAACCTGCGGCAAGCGCAACAAAACCGATGAGTTCCATGATAGCTCCTTAAAAAAAACGAAAAACAAAATCAATGGTGGTCATGCGCCTGACCCACATACACCAGGGTCAGCATCATGAACACAAAAGCTTGCAGTGTGATGATCAAAATATGAAAGATCGCCCACACAGTGCCGGC
>CANKNK010000078.1 GCA_947483455.1 Comamonadaceae bacterium
GTTTTGGCGGCGCCCTTCCCACCTCCTGTGGAGAAAAAGTCTGGCCTGTTGCCTACGCCGACCCCGCCAACTATGCGCCACGCGCGGTACAAGGGCTGTGGCGAAGTATGGGCGCGGGCCTGGACGGTAGCGCACGCTGGGGCACAGTGCCCCCCAAACTGCTGGAAGCCAAGCCTTTGTTGGAGTGGCGCTCGCCGCCCCTGGCCGAGGTGGTGCGCGAAATAAATAAGTACAGCAATAACGTCATGGCCCAGCAAGTATTTTTGACGCTGGGCCGCGAAGGCGGCAAGGGCACGGCAAGGGCCGAAGCGTCACGTGCCGTCTTGCAAAAATGGTGGGAGACGCGCGTCGGCAGCGAAGATGCGCCGCTGGTGGACAACGGCGCAGGTTTATCGCGCAGCGAGCGCGTCAGCGCACGGGCATTGGGCCATTTGCTACAACATGCTTACCGATCGCCCTTGATGCCCGAATTGATCGCTTCCTTACCGATTAGCGGCATCGACGGCACACTGCTGCGCTCCAAAGCCCGCGCCGCAGGCAGCGCCCACCTCAAGACTGGCAGCATCTTGGGCGTGAACGCCATCGCAGGCTATGTCGATGCCACCAGCGGGAAACGCTATGCGGTGGTAGCGCTAATTAACCATACCAATGCGTCTGCCGGGCGACCCATTTTGGACGCGCTGGTGGACTGGGCCGCGCAGGACCAATAAAGCCACTATGAACCTGACCGACACCATAGGTACCGTGGGCGCAACCCTGACGACAGTCGCCTTCCTGCCCCAGGTATGGCACACCTTCCGAACCAAGGACGTCAGCGGCATTTCGCTCGGTATGTACACCGTACTGACCATCGGCATCGCGCACTGGGCGGTCTATGGCTGGCTGCTATCGGCTTGGCCGGTCATCATCGCTAACGGCATCACCCTGGCATTGGCGCTGGCGATTTTGCTAATGAAGCTGCGCTACAGGGAATAAGGACAAGCATCTAGAAAACGCCAGGCACTTGGGTAAGCGCACTGCGCTGAACTAGGCGCTGCCCAGGCAATGGGGATAGCTCGATGACTCATTGGCTTGCCACTCGGTGAAAAACGGGTTTACCCGAATTACATACTTGTGACACTTGGGTTAAATTTCGTGACGATTTTGTAATTCAATCAAATTACATCACCCACAACAGCCAAGGAGACATTCAGTATGCGATTTGTAAAACAGCTGGCACTCGGTTCGATCACGGTAGTGCTGCTTGCGGCCTGCGGTGGCGGATCGGAGCAAGCCGCCAAAGTGACGTATTCCAGCGTAGTGTCTTTTGGCGATAGCCTGAGCGATCCGGGGGCTTATAAAGTGGGACAGATTGCCTTGGCCGGTGGCATGTTTACCGTCAACGGTATCAGTGGCGCCATTGGCGCAAGCACCGCGCCCAGCTATGTGTGGCCGCAATTGGTGGCGGCGGCGATCGTGGGCACGCCCTCCTGCGCGGCGCGCGTGGGTTTTGCAGGCGTTGTAGCGCCGGTGCCGGGATGTACCAATTACGCACAAGGTGGGTCCCGGGTCACTGACGCCAACGGCTCCGGTAAATCCACGGGTGCTTTGACCGAGCCTGTAGTCGCGCAAATTCAAAATTTTCTCGCGCTACCGGCTAACGCTGGCAAATTTAAAGGCACCGAACTCATTACCGTGCAAGGTGGCGCCAACGATATGTTTGCTCAGGCCGACATTCTGACGGCGGCGGCAACAGCAGCTGGTACTGCGGCCGGCAACGCCGCGTTTATGCCGGCCATCATCAGTCGTCTCGCTGCCGGCGCATCTGCGGGCGCCACGCGTACCGCAGCGCAAACAGCCATAACCACCGCTGTCGTTAGCGCTGGCAACCAGACCGTCGCACAACTAATTGGTGTCGCGATCGGGGCAGCGCTCACCCATGCCGGTACCAACGGCTATACCAATGCAGTCGCAAATGCGGCCGCAGGCGATAGTGGCGCTGCTTTGGTCGCAGGAGCCACCGCAGACGCAAATGCGGCCGGTGCCGCAGCCGGTGCCACCTATGCCGCCGGTGCTGGCGCTGTTACCGCCTTGACGAACATGTCCACTGCCGGCAAAGAATTGGCAGATGCCGTCAAGTCCATGCTTGCCAACGGCGCGAAAAAAGTTGTCGTGCTGAACATCCCCGATGCAAGTCAAACGCCTTACGGGGTGAGCGCCGGTCCGCAGCAGCAACCGCTGATTCTTGCCATGACCCAGTCCTTTAACACGCGTTTAAAAGCTGAGCTGGCCGGTGTGTCCGGTGTCCTATTTATCGATGCCTTCGCAGAGAACCAAAAGCAGTTTGCAATGCCGGCTCAGTTCGGGCTTAGCAACGTAACAGACAAGGTGTGCAAGGTCGATAGCGTGACTAACCCCTCCGGAAGCTCGCTCTTTTGCAACCCCAGCAATGTGATTGCAGGCGATACCTCGCGTTATTTGTTTGCAGACGGCGTGCACCCGACACCCTACGGCCATAAATTGCTTGCGCAATTTGTGAACAAAGAGTTGGTCTTGGCTGGTTGGCTTTAATCGCGCGCATGTCTGGAGAATTACCCATGAAAAAATCAATCGCATTTCTCACGTTTTCGGCGCTTGCACTGGCGGCTTCCATGGCTAGCGCCCAATCAACCGGCACCTGGCTGGGCCGCCTTGGCATGACTACGATCGCACCGCAAGTCACCAGCGGTGTGATGACAGCGCCCAGCTTTGAAGGTACCAAGTCGGATGTCAGCTCGGCCAGCCAAGTCAGTGGTGGCGTCACCTATATGTACACGGACAATATCTCTATCGATGTGCCGCTCGCATTGCCTTTCACCCATAAGCTGTACGGCGCGGGTGCCTTGGCAGGTGCGGGACAAATCGGGGAAGTTCAGGCACTGCCAATGACGGTGTTTTTGCAATACCGGTTTATGGAGGCGGACAGTCAGTTCCGCCCCTACGTCGGCATAGGCGCCACGTACGCGTATTTCTTTAACGCAAAAGGCGGGGCGGCACTCACAGCCATGACGAACCCCGGCGGGCCCGCGACGACGATCAATGTGGATTCGAAATTCACCGTTACCCCGCAAATTGGGTTGACCTACGCTATCGATGACAAGTTGTTCGTCGATGTGTTTTACAGCAAAACGATGCTGCAAACCCGCAATACTTTTTCGACTGGCCAAACGCTGGATGTCACGCTAGATCCCGCGTCCTACGGCATAACGATAGGCACCAAGTTCTAAGGCAGCTGCCGGTGCGGATGCGCCGGTAAGCCCTAGGCTCTGGATATCAAGCCCTTGCTGTTTAGCAAGGGCTTTTTTACGCTTGGGAACTGCGGGTCCCAAATATCGCCGACCCCACCCGCACCAGCGTGCTCCCCGCCTGGATAGCCGCTTCCAAGTCCGCACTCATGCCCAAGGACAAGGTGTCTAGGTCAAAGCCTTGTGCTTTCAGGGCCTCATACAGGGCTAAGCTGCGCTGATGGACCGCCAAGGCGCTAGCAAAGTCTGGCGCCGGTTCGGGAATGCTCATAATGCCGCGCAGGCGCAGGCCGGGCAGGCCGGCGATCTGGCGCGCTAATGCTGCGGCCTGCTCGGGCGGCACGCCAGCCTTGGTTGGCCCGCCATCGACATTGACTTGGATGCACACCTGCAGCGGCTGGCGCGTCGGCGGTCTTTGCTCGCTCAGCCTTTGCGCGATCTTGAGCCGGTCCACCGAATGCACCCAGTCGAAGTTTTCTGCCACCAGGCGGGTTTTATTGCTTTGGATCGGGCCTATGCAGTGCCAGACCAGCGGTAAATGCGCCAAGGCTTGGATTTTGTCCACGCCTTCCTGGATGTAGTTTTCACCAAAATCGCTTTGCCCTGCTGCATGGGCCTGGACCACCGCCTGCGCAGGAAACGTCTTGGACACGGCCAGCAACCGCACCGAGGCCGCTTCCCGTCCGGCAGCTTCGCACGCATTAGCCATGCGCAGCCAAATTGTCTCCAAATTCGTTTTTATTTCAAACATAATTAAATAATAGGATTTGAAACAATTATTTTCTTGTCGGCAAACCACCAATAGGTTCGGGAGTCAGCACGATGGATATATCGCAGTTATTGGCTTTCAGCGTCAAAAACAAGGCCTCTGATTTGCACCTCTCAGCCGGTTTGCCGCCCATGTTAAGGGTTCACGGCGATATGCGGCGCGTGAACCTTCCCGATCTGGAGCACTCAGAGGTGTTGGCCATGATTTACGACACCATGTCCGAGGAACAACGCAAGCGCTTTGAAGCATTGCTGGAGCTCGATTTTTCATTTGAAATAGCAGGCCTGTCGCGGTTTCGCGTCAACGCCTTCCACCAAATGCGCGGCGCCGGGGCGGTGTTTAGGACCATCCCAAGCAAAGTCCTGAGTCTGGCGCAACTCAATGCTCCAACTATTCTTGCAGACATCGCCCTCAAGCAGCGTGGCCTGGTGCTGGTGACAGGCGCGACCGGTTCCGGCAAATCGACCACGCTGGCGGGCATGGTCAACCATCTCAACGACCACGCGTACGGGCATATCCTGACGATTGAAGACCCAATTGAATTTATCCATACTTCGCGCAATTGCCTCATCAACCAACGCGAGCTGGGGCCCCATACCCATAGTTTTTCGCAAGCGCTGCGTTCTGCCTTGCGCGAGGACCCGGATGCGATTTTGGTCGGTGAGCTGCGCGATCTAGACACCATGCGCTTGGCGCTTTCCGCCGCCGAAACCGGTCACCTGGTGTTGGCCACCTTGCACACGTCTAGCGCTGCCAAGACGATAGACCGGGTGATTGATGTCTTCCCAGGGGACGAAAAAGACATGGTTCGCGCCATGTTGTCCGAGTCACTTCAGGCCGTTATCTCGCAAACTTTGTGTAAAAACGCCACCCAGGACGGGCGCGTAGCAGCGTACGAAATCATGTTGGGCACTCACAGCATTCGCAACCTGATCCGCGAAGGCAAGGTGGCACAAATGTATTCGGCCATCCAAATGGGCCAAGGTGTAGGCATGCAAACCCTGGATCAGCACCTGATGGCCCTGCTGCAGTCCGAGCACATCAGCCGCGACGAGGCGCGTCGCAATGCCAAAGCGCCTGAGACATTCAACGACCGGAATTAGCCCTTACTAGTAGATTGGTAAATGGCTTGCGCTTGGGTGGCCATCTACGCGGGAAAAAAAGGGACGCAGGAGCCCAGCTAGACAGCAGAAATCGCGCCATCGTCTACAGTGCGGGCTCTAACCACCCGCCAAATAAGGAAGATGTATGAGCCAGAGCGCCTCCGTGAACCCCAAAACCTATGCCCCAGCACCCGCGCAACGTGTCGCATTTTTAGGTCTGGGCGTGATGGGCTACCCCATGGCCGGCCACCTGGCACTGGCAGGTCACCAAGTCACGGTCTTTAACCGCACACCCGCCAAGTCGCAAAGCTGGGTGCAGGAGTTTGCGGGCCACGCCAGCACCTTAGGCGCCCATGCCAGCGCGCTTACACCGCGCCAGGCGGCACAAGGCGCGGATATCGTGTTTTGCTGTGTGGGCAACGACGATGATTTGCGCAGCGTGATGCTGGGCACCGATGGCGCCTTTGCCGGTATGCACGCTGGCGCCGTCCTGGTGGACCACACCACGGCCTCGGCCAAGGTGGCGCGTGAACTGCACGCCCACGCACAGACCCTGGGATTGCATTTTGTGGATGCCCCGGTCTCGGGCGGCCAGGCAGGCGCGCAAAACGGCATGCTGACGGTCATGTGCGGCGGACAGGCTGCGGCCTTTGATCGGGTCCAAGCTACTGCCATGGCCTTCTCCCGCGCCTTTACGCTGCTCGGTGAGAGTGGCGCCGGGCAGTTGGCCAAGATGGTCAACCAAATCGCTATTGCCGGACTGGTGCAAGGCCTGAGTGAGGCCGTTGCCTTCGGCCAAAAAGCAGGCTTGGATATGGAGCAGGTGCTAGACGTCATCGGCAAAGGCGCAGCCCAAAGCTGGCAAATGGACAACCGGGGTAAAACCATGGTGGCCGACAAATTCGATTTCGGCTTTGCAGTGGACTGGATGCGCAAAGACTTAGGACTGGTGCTGGACGAAGCCAAACGCAATGGCGCACGCCTGCCGGTGACCGCCTTGGTGGACCAGTTTTACGCTGATGTACAGCAAATGGGCGGGCGGCGCTGGGACACGTCTAGCCTGATCAAACGCCTGCGGTAACACCGGCCTAGCCTAGAGGTGCCTGCGCTAGCCTAGGTGCGCCCAAGCACATTACCCAGGCGCTAGCGCCGCAAGTGCCCGCCTAGGTCCTCGGCCGGCCTGATTAGTGGGCGGGCTTGGCGTTCAAGTTGGCCAGCTCGTCCTCGGTGATAGTCTCGTGTACCAGGACCACTTTTTTAACACCGGTTACACCGCTAATAACGCTGGCGACGCGCTTGGCCTCACGCGCTGTGATGCGGCCCATCACATAGACCGCGCCACGCTCGACAACAATTTTGTATGCGTTGCTGAACAAGTCTTTGGCATCAATCAAATCGGCTTTGATGCGCCCCGCCGCGACCAGGTCGTTGGTACGCTCGGTCAAGGTGGTGATGGAGGTCACACCCACCTCGTTCCAGACACTGGCAACGTTGTCGATGTTCTTAGCTATTTCGCCTGCTTGCTCTTTGTCTTTCGCGTCCGGGGCTTCGCCAGTGAGCAGCAATTTTCGGTTGTAACTGGTGACGGTGATATGCACCCGTTCGCCCAACACGTCGCGGATCCGGGTGGAAGTTTTGACCTCAATGGCCTGGTCTTCCAGCATGGCACCCGAAGTGCGGCGGTCCACCGCCACAAAGCCGGTCATAACTACACCCCCGGCCATGAGAGGAAAACAGGCGCTCACCGACAGCAGCGTGGCCAGCAAGACAGCACCCAACGCCAAATAACGAAGGACAGAGTTCATAAAGCACTTTCTTGTTCACCCATCAACTGGGCATCTACCCCATCGCAAATGCAATGGAGCGTCAAAATATGGACTTCCTGCACGCGTGCGGTGCGCTCGTGCGGTACGCACACATGTACATCGGTATCGCGCAATGCCTGCCCGATTTTTCCGCCGCCACGTCCGGTAAGCGCAACCACCACCATGTCGCGCTGGTGCGCCGCTTCGATGGCCGCCAGCACATTGGCAGAATTACCGCTGGTGGAAATGGCCAACAACACATCGCCAGGCTGGCCTAACGCGCGCACCTGGCGCGAAAAAATCGAGTTGAAATCGTAGTCGTTGGCGATCGCCGTGATGATGGAGGTATCGGTCGTCAAGGCGATGGCGCCTAGCTCAGGCCGTTCGCGTTCAAAGCGGCCAACAAACTCGGCCGAAAAATGCTGCGCATCGGCCGCTGATCCACCATTGCCACAGGCGAGCACTTTGCCGCCACTAGTCACGCACGCCAGTATGGCGCCAATAGCTTGTGCAATCGGCTTGCTCAGCACCTGCGCCGCTTGGTACTTCA
>CANKNK010000079.1 GCA_947483455.1 Comamonadaceae bacterium
AGCACGCCTTGGCCCGATAGCAAAGAGATGTCCCGCTCTGCCGAACTGCCGCCCATCAATACAGCGACTTTGCCCATCGCACTTGCCTGCAAGGAACGCCTTGTGTTCATGCGCTGGCCTCCTGCGTGTGCTTGCGCTGCAACAGTGCCACGATCTGTCCGGGTACCGCGCTGATAGAGCCTGCCCCCATGCACAGCAACACATCGCCATCTTGCGCATTGCGCAGCGCCACTGTGGCCATGTCGCCGATGGCATCGACAAACACCGGATCGGTGTTACCGCGCACGCGCATGGCGCGAGCCAGGGCGCGGCTATCGGCGGCCACGATGGGTGCCTCGCCCGCGGAATACACCTCAGCCAGCAAGACCACATCAGCCAAGCCCATGACCTTGACAAAGTCTTCAAAACAGTCGCGGGTGCGGGTAAAGCGGTGCGGCTGGAAGGCCAGTACCAAACGCCTGCCGGGGAAGGCGCCACGCGCAGCTTCTAGCGTTGCCGCCATTTCCACCGGATGGTGGCCGTAATCGTCCACCACCGTCACACTGCCGCCGTCGGGCAGGCCGTGGTCGCCATAGCGCTGAAAGCGCCGGCCCACGCCTTTGAATTCGCGCAACGCTTTTTGTACCGCCGCATCAGGGATATTGAGTTCTACCGCAATGGCGATAGCCGAGAGTGCATTGAGCACGTTATGGTGGCCCGGCAGGTTCAGCACAATGTCCAGATCCGGCAAGGTCACCCCATTGCGCCTTTGCACCCGGAACTGCATTTGCCCATTCGCTGCCCGGATGTCGGTTGCCCGCACTTGCGCATCGGGGTTGGTGCCATAACTGGTAACTGGGCAAGTCACTTGGTCGACAATGGCGCGCACTGCGGCGTCATCGGTGCACAGCACGGCCGTGCCATAAAAGGGCATGCGGTGCAGGAAATCGACAAAGGCTTGCTGCAAGCGACCAAAGTCGTGCCCATAGGTTTCCATGTGGTCGGCGTCGATGTTGGTAACCACGGCCATCACCGGTAGCAAGTTGAGGAAGGAGGCATCGGACTCGTCGGCCTCGACCACGATGTAATCGCCCTGGCCCAGGCGCGCATTGGCACCGGCACTGTTGAGGCGCCCGCCGATGACAAAAGTCGGGTCCAGCCCGGCTTCGGCCAGCACGCTGGCCACCAGGCTGGTGGTGGTGGTTTTGCCGTGGGTACCGGCTATCGCGATGCCTTGCTTGAGGCGCATCAGCTCGGCCAGCATCAGCGCACGCGGCACCACAGGGATATGCATCACCCGCGCTTGCAATACCTCGGGGTTGGTGGCTTGTACTGCGGTGGAGGTCACCACCGCGTCGGCTCCTGCCACATGGTCGGTATGGTGGCCGACAAAGGTACGTATGCCCAAAGAGTTCAGGCGTTGCAGCGCGGCGCTGTCGCTCAGGTCCGAGCCGCTGATGCGGTAGCCCAGGTTGTGCAAAATTTCGGCAATGCCCGACATGCCCGAGCCGCCGATGCCGACAAAGTGAATATGGCGTACCGCGTGCTTCATGCCACGATCTCCTCACAGGCCTGCACCATGGCCGTGGTAGCCGCCAAGTTTTGTAGGCCTTTTGCCGCTTGCGCGGTGCGCAACAACGAGGCCCGGTCGCAGGCTTGCAGCCAGTGGGCCAGGTCTTCAGGAGTCAGGCTGGCTTGCGGCATTAAGCTTGCAGCGCCTTGGTCCACCAGAAAGCGGGCGTTATGCGTTTGGTGGTCATCTACTGCTGCGGGGAAGGGGATGAACAAAGCGGCTGCGCCCACCGCCGCAATTTCGGTTACGGTGCTGGCGCCGGCGCGGCAAATGACCAGATCGGCCTGCGCCATGGCGCTGGCGGTATCGTCGATAAAAGGCACCAGCGTGGCTTGTACACCGGCTTGCGCGTAGTGCGTGCGAAGCGCATCGATATGCTGCTCGCCGCTTTGGTGGATCAGGTCGGGGCGCGCGCCAGCAGGCAATAAAGCCAGCGCTTGCGGCACGATGCGGTTGAGCGCACTGGCCCCCAAACTTCCGCCCAGCACCAAAATCTGCAATGGCCCGCTGCGCCCCGCGAAGCGTTGCGCTGGTGGGTCTTGCACCAGAAACTCGGCGCGCAAAGGGTTGCCCACATGCTGCGCTGTACGCAGCGCATGGGGAAAGGCACTGAATGCGCGGCGTGCCACGCGCGCCAACACTTTGTTGGCAGCCCCGGCGACCGAGTTTTGCTCGTGCACCATCAGCGGTATGCGCTTGAGCGCGCTCATTAATCCGCCGGGCAGGCTGATGTAACCGCCAAAGCCTAAAACTACATCGGGCTGTACCCGGCCCAGAACCGCCAGGCTTTGCCAGCAAGCGCGCAGCAGGCGCAAGGGTAGCCACAGAAGACTGGCCAGGCCTTTGCCCCGCACACCGGAAAACGCAATGGTTTCCAGCGCAAAACCGCGCGGCGGCACCAGGCGACTTTCCATACTGCCTGGTGCGCCCAGCCAATGCACCCGCCAGCCCTTATCCCGCAAGGCTTGGGCAATCGCCAGGCCGGGGAAAATGTGCCCGCCCGTACCCCCGGCCATCACCAGGGCGCAAGGGGTGCGGGTAGGCTTGAGCGCCATCATGCCGGGACTCCTTGCATGAGCTTGCGGTTTTCGTAATCAATGCGCAGCACCAGCGCCAGCGCCACCAAATTGACCAAAATCGCGGACCCGCCGTAGCTCATGAGTGGAAGCGTCAAACCTTTGGTCGGCAGCGCGCCTAGGTTCACACCCATATTGATAAAGCCCTGAAAGCCCATCCAAATACCCACGCCCTGTGCTACCAGACCGGCAAACACCCGCTCCAGGGCGACTGCCTGGCGACCGATGTGAATAATGCGCCGTGTCATCCACAAGAACAAAACAATCAGCACTAGCACGCCGACCAGGCCGAACTCTTCACCGATTACGGCCACCAAAAAATCGGTATGCGCTTCGGGCAGCCAATGTAATTTCTCGACACTGCCGCCTAAACCTACGCCAAAAATTTCGCCACGCCCCAGTGCAATAAGCGAATGCGTCAATTGGTAGCCCTTGGCCAGTGCGTTGTGTTCGCTCCAGGGATCGAGGTAAGCAAAAATGCGTGCGCGGCGGTAATCGTTGAATGCGATCATCAGCGCGAATGCGCCCACCAACACGCCCGAGATCAAGAAGAACATTTGGGCGTTCACGCCACCTAAAAATAAGATGCCCATAGCGATGATGGCGATCACCAGGAAGGCGCCCATGTCCGGCTCGGCCAGCAATAAAACCCCCATCACGCCGACCGCAGCGGCCATGGGCCAGACGGCGCGTAAAAAGTCTTCTTTGACTTCCATCTTGCGCACCATATAGCCCGAGGCATAAACCACCGCGGAAAACTTGGCCAACTCCGAAGGCTGGAAATTGGTAATGCCCAGCGAGATCCAGCGCCTGGCACCATTGACGCCTTTGCCGATGTAAGGAATCAGCACCGCCACCAGCAATACCAGCGAAGCCATGAACAACAAAGGTGCCAGCTTTTCCCAGGTTTGCACCGGCACTTGGAAGGCGATCAAGCAGGCGACCAGGCCCATGGCAATCGAGGCCAGATGCCGGACCAGAAAATAATTGTGCGTGTAACCCACAAACTTGGGGTTATCGGGCATGGCGATGGTGGCCGAGTAGACCATGATGGCGCCCCACACGAGGAGCGTAGCAACCACCGCGATCAGGGCGTGGTCCAGGTTGCTCACGCGGCTGTTGCTTTGTGTATTGGCATAGTTGGCGCGGCGGCCCAGACGCACGGGCAAGGCGTCGTTCTCTGGGGCGGATTTGCCTAGGCCCCAACGGTTCCACAGGTTGGCGGCGATGTTCATGGCGCCAACTCCAGCATCTGCCCTTGTGCCAGAGCCCATGACTGCACGGCCTGCGCAAACACCGCAGCACGGTGCGCATAGTCCTGAAACATATCAAAGCTGGCGCAGGCCGGTGACATCAGCACCGCATCGCCTTCTTGCGCCAGATGGGCTGCCTGCTGCACGGCATCGTCCATGGAGGCCGCATCGTGGAGCGCTACCCCCGTGTCCTGCAAAGCCTGGCGTATCAGTGTGGCGTCGCGGCCTAGGAGTAGCACTGCGCGTACATGGGCGCGCACCGGCGCAGCCAGGGGCGAAAAGTCCTGCCCCTTGCCTTCGCCACCCAAAATCAAAACCAGTGCACGGTCCTGCCCTAAGCCTTGTAAGGCGGCGACGGTGGCGCCGACGTTGGTACCTTTGCTGTCGTCAAAGTATTCGACCGCATTGACCACACCCAGTGATTGCACCCGGTGCGGCTCCCCGCCGTATTCCCGCAGTCCGAACAACATCGGACCCAGCGCGCAGCCCACGGCACTGGCCAGCGCCAGCGCAGCCAAGGCATTGCAAGCGTTATGCCGACCGCGTATGCGCAGCGCATCGGCGGGCATCAGCCGTTGCAAGAACAAGTCTTCTGGGGGCGCATTGCGCCCACGCTTGAGGGTTTCATCGGCGGGCGCTGCCCGCACCAACCAGACCACGCCATTGACTTCTTCCAGGCCGTAGTCACCAGCGTGTGCGGGCGTTTGTGCGCTAAAGCACAGGTGGGCGCGTTGCACCGGTTTTTGTAATTTCACTCGCTGCGGTTGCGGCAGCATGGCCATCACTTGCGCATCGTCACGGTTGAGCAGCATGATGCCCTTGCTGCCAAAGATGCCTGCTTTGGCGCGCGCATAGTCCGCTAAGTCGGTGTGCCAATCCAGGTGGTCTTGGCTGAGGTTGAGCACCGTCGCCACGGTGGGTTCAAAGTCCTGTGCGTAGTGCAGCTGAAAGCTGGACAACTCCAGTACCCAGACCTGCGGTAATGCGTCCGCTTTCATGGCTTGTGCCAGCGTGTCGAGCAAAGTCGGCCCTATATTGCCGGCTACGGCCACGGTTTTGCCGGCGCGAGCGACCAATTGGCCTGTCAGTGCAGTAACCGTGGTCTTGCCGTTGGTACCGGTAATCGCAATGACTTGGGGCTGGTAAGCCTGCGTTTCTTGCAGCTCGCGCAAGGCTTGCGTAAACAAGCCCAGTTCGCTGCCCACCCACAGGCCTTGTGCACGGGCGGCATCGACCAGGGCACTGACCCGCGCGGGTGCTAAGCCGGGGCTAATGCAAATGCGCTGAAACGGGCCATACTCCAAGGCGTGTGCATCGAGTGCGCCATGCAGTAAGCGCGCATGGGGAAGCTCTTGCGCTAGGGTGGCGGCTTGGGGCGGCGCGGCGCGGTCATCGAGGACCGTAAGCTGCGCGCCGGCCTGCGCGCACCAGCGTGCCATCGCCAGGCCAGAAGCTCCCAGACCGACGACCAACACCTGTTGCCCTTGCATGTGCATGTACTTACCTCAGCTTCAGGGTAGACAGGCCGAGCAGGCACAGCAGCATGGTGATGATCCAGAAGCGCACCACGACTTGCGTTTCCTTCCAACCCTGCTTTTCGAAATGGTGGTGCAAGGGTGCCATACGGAACAGGCGCCGTCCTTCGCCGTATTTGTTGCGGGTGTACTTGAAGTACATCACTTGCAGCATCACCGACAAGGCCTCGGCCACAAACACGCCGCCCATCATCGCCAACACGATTTCTTGGCGCACGATAACGGCGATGGTGCCCAGCGCCCCGCCCAAGGCCAGCGCGCCCACATCGCCCATAAAGACTTGTGCCGGATGGGTGTTAAACCATAAAAACGCCAGGCCGGCACCGGCAATCGCGGCGCAAAAAATCAAAAGTTCGCCCGCACCGGGAATATGCGGCAAAAACAGGTATTTGGAATAAATCACGCTACCGGTGACATAGGCAAACACGCCCAGCGCTGAGCCGACCATCACCACCGGCATGATGGCCAGGCCGTCCAGGCCATCGGTCAAATTGACTGCGTTGCTAGAGCCCACGATGACCAAATAGGTCAACACCACAAAACCCAACACGCCCAGCGGGTAGCTCACTTGCTTAAAGAAGGGCAGCAGCAGGCCCGCTTTGGGCGGCAGGCTGACATCAAAGCCCGAACTGACCCAGTTGACAAACAATTCCAGTACGCGGCCATTGGAGTTTTCCGAGATACTGAACACTAGGCACAATGCGGCCAACAGTCCGATGAGCGATTGCCACAGGTATTTTTCGCGCGAGGGCATGCCTTCGGGGTCTTTGTTCACGACTTTGCGCCAATCGTCAAACCAGCCGATCGCACCGAAACCCAGTGTCACGATCAGGCAGATCCAGACGAAGCGATTGGATAGATCTACCCACAACAAAGTCGAGCTGGTAATGGCAATCAATATCAGCACACCACCCATGGTAGGGGTGCCACTTTTGCTTAAGTGCGACTCCATGCCGTAGCCCCGGATGGGTTGACCGATCTTGAGCGACTGCAAACGCCGTATCACCGCAGGACCTGCGGCCAGTCCTATAAGCAGCGCAGTGGCCGCGGCCATGACAGCACGCAGTGTCAGATATTGGAATACCCGCAGAAACCCCCACTCCGGGTAGAGAGCTTGCAGCCATTGCGTCAGGCTTAGCAGCATGTCCTGGCCTTTTTCAATTGCTCAGGCTGCATGTGCTGACTCCTCTGGCTTGGCTTGGGAGGTGGCCTGCTGCTGCAAGGCTTCTATGATTTTTTCCATGCGCATAAAACGTGAGCCTTTGACCAGCACACTGGCGCTGTGTGCCATGGCCTGGGATACGGCTTGCGTCAACGCGCCCGCGTCGGCGCAGTGCTGCGCCTGGCCACCGGCTTGGCTGAATGCTTGGACAGCCCATTGGCATAAGCTGCCGCTGGCCAATAATTGTTCGATGCCCTGGCTGTGTGCGTAGCGACCGGCTTGTGCGTGCAATTGGGGGCCCTGGTCCCCCACCTCGCCCATATCACCCAATACCAAAAGGCGCGGAGCGGGCAAGTCGCGTAGTACGTCGATAGCAGCTTGCACCGAGTCGGGGTTGGCGTTGTAGCTGTCATCGACCAGGCTGATGCTGCGCCCACCCCAGACCAAGCGCATCGCGCGCGAGCGGCCTTTGACCGGCTCAAACGCTTGCAAGCCGCGCTCGATGGCGGCGGGGCTGACGCCAGCGGCCAGCGCGCAAGCGGCAGCAGCCCAGGAATTACGCACATTGTGTTGACCCGCAATCGCCAGGCGGTACTGCAAGGCACCGGTGGCGGTGCCCTGGCGCCAGCGTGCCTGCACGGACCAGCCGCCGTCGTGCCACAGCGCTTGTTCACCAAAGACGCCGTCGCCCTCTGGCACCGGTGTGGCTGCAAAGCCCAGCATGCGCTGTGCCTTGTTTTGCCCTATCCAGTGGTCGGTATAGGTATCGTCCAGTCCGAACACGGCGCAGCCACTAGCGGGCAGCGCTTGCAGCACGGCGCCGTTTTCTGCGGCTACCGCATCGACGGTGTGCATAAATTCCAAATGTTCTCGCTGCGCGTTGTTTACCAGTGCCACGGTGGCT
>CANKNK010000080.1 GCA_947483455.1 Comamonadaceae bacterium
GAGGTATAGGGCAATTCATCCCCCGTAAGACGGAACAGTTTTTCCCGCACGGTTTCGCTGGCCAGAAATTTTTCGCTGCGGTCGGTCAGCTCGTCGGCGGCGTACCACCAGGCTTGCTCGGGCAGGTATTTTTCGCAAATGCCCAGCATGCGCTCGATGTCCTTGGCATTCTTGGCCGATATCGGTACAAACTCGGCAAAGGCATGGCGTTGCTGCATCTCCTGTAGCCAGGGTGCAATATCGGCGCGGCGGTTGACCTGGTCGAGCTTATTGGCCACCAGCAAGGTGGGCACGTCTTTGCTCAGCAAAGCCAACACTTTGGCGTCGGCCTGGTTGAACATACCGGCCTCCACCACGAACAAAATCAGGTCCACATCGCCCACTGCACCCATCACGGTTTTGTTGAGCGAGCGGTTCAGTGCGTTGTTGTGACGGGTCTGAAACCCCGGCGTATCGACAAACACGAATTGGGAGGCACCGCGCGTGTGCATGCCCGTAATGCGGTGGCGCGTAGTCTGCGCCTTGCGCGAGGTGATGCTGATTTTTTGCCCGACCAAGGCGTTCATCAACGTGGACTTCCCTACGTTGGGTTTGCCCACAATAGCGACCAAGCCGCAGCGCTGGCCGGGTGCGCCCTCCTCACCCGCCTCGGCCAGGCGGGGCATGGTTTTGAGCAGGCCTGCCAGCATGCTGTCCACGTCTGGTGCTTCCTGGTGGGCAGCAGCAGGCGGGGGCGAAGTCGGCTTGTTTTTAGTGGGCATGCGGGGCTTTGGAGTGAATAGTTTGCAGCATGGCGCTGGCTGCGGCTTGCTCGGCGGCGCGGCGCGAACCGCCTATGCCGCGCTCGACCAGGGAAAGTTGGGCAATTTCGCAGGCCACATCAAATGTTTGTTGGTGCGCAGCGCCCAGGGTGTTGACCACTTTGTAGTCGGGCAATGGCATTTTGCGCGCCTGCAGCCATTCCTGTAATTGGGTTTTCGGATCTTTCCCGATGGCGGCCATCTCAGGGTTGACATCGAGCTTTTCGAATAGACGTTGGACCAAGGCTTGGGCTGCGGGATAACCGGCATCGAGGTAAATCGCGCCAATAATTGCCTCCAGCGCGTCGGCCAAAATGGAAGGACGTTTGGCACCGCCCGAGCGCATCTCGCCATCCCCTAATTTGAGCAAGGGCGACAGACCTAAATCGACGGCCAGTTTGTGCAAGGTCTCCTGGCGCACCAAATTGGCCCGTACCCGGGACAAATCGCCTTCGGGCAGGGATTGCAATTTGGCGTACAAAAAATCGGACACCGCCAAGCTGAGCACCGAGTCGCCCAAAAATTCCAACCGTTCGTAGTGGTCGGACGAAAAGCTTCGGTGGGTTAAGGCCTGTTCCAGCAAGGCTGGCCGATTAAAAACGTGGTGCAGACGCTGCTGCAATTGCGCCATTTCCGCTTTCATCGTGGCCCTTTGTGCCGCAGCCCCACCGGCGCGCAGCGCGCCACTTGATTGGCTCGCCCCACCATCAATGGAAGCGCCCGACGCGCTTGAGGTTGCCGAAGTTCATCCATACGAAAAAGGCTTTACCCACAATATTTTTCTCAGGCACAAAGCCCCAATAGCGTGAGTCCATGGAGTTGTCGCGGTTATCGCCCATCATGAAGTAGTGGCCCTCGGGTACCTTGCAGGTAACGCCTTCGATGGTGTAATCGCAGTTTTCGAAGCCGGGGAATTTGTCGGCACCGGGGACAAACGCGGGACGCTGCTCATCGTTGAGCAGGCGGTGGCTTTGGCTGCCGAGTTTTTCTTCGTATTGCTTGAAGTAGCGCATCGCGTCTTCATCAAAAAACTCGGGTACTGATTCGGTTGGAACGGCCTGACCGTTGATCGTCAGGCGCTTGTTCAGATAAGCCACGGTATCGCCGGGCACGCCCACCACACGCTTGATGTAGTCCAAACTGGGCTTGGGCGGATAGCGGAACACCATGACATCACCGCGCTGGGGCTTATCACCTTCGGTGATTTTGGTGTTGAGCACTGGCAGACGCAAGCCATAGTGGAATTTGTTGACCAAAATCAGGTCGCCCACCAGCAAGGTGGGAATCATCGAGCCCGAGGGAATTTTGAAGGGTTCGACGATAAAGGAGCGCAGAAAAAACACCGAAATAATGACCGGGAATAAACCGGCCGTCCAGTCCAGCCACCAGGGCTGGGCGAGGATAGTTTCGGTGGCCTGGGCAATATCGCCATCGACGCGGGCAATGCCTTTGCTTTGCAAATCAGCACGGCGCTTGTCATCGGCTTCCTGCAATTGCCGCGCCGCGCTCTGGCGCGTTGGCAAAAAGTAAAAAAGCTCAGCCAACCAATAAATACCGGTGACCGCAGAGGCCATAAACAAGAGGAATGCAAAATTGCCTTCGACAGCGCCGGTAAACCAGGCACCCGCGTAGGCGACAAAAGCGGCAAGCACCAGAGAAGTGAGAAAAGGCATCAGTCTTCCACCCGCAAAATAGCCAGGAAAGCTTCCTGGGGAACTTCCACCGATCCAATTTGTTTCATGCGTTTCTTGCCTGCTTTTTGTTTCTCAAGGAGCTTGCGTTTGCGCGAAATATCGCCGCCGTAGCACTTGGCGAGCACGTTTTTGCGCAAGGCTTTGATTGTCTCACGCGCAATCACATTCGAACCTATCGC
This sequence comes from Comamonadaceae bacterium, assembly GCA_947483455.1. Taxonomy (GTDB): domain Bacteria; phylum Pseudomonadota; class Gammaproteobacteria; order Burkholderiales; family Burkholderiaceae_C; genus Allorhodoferax. The sequence goes on from CANKNK010000080.1 coordinate 2,674, forward strand.
GGCCTGGATGGCGACGTCGTACATCTGACGCGATATCACCTCGCGCATCTTGCCCACGACGGCGCGGCCCCGGTAAGTGGCCTGGGTACGGTGCACGATGATGGACAAGGCGTCGACGCGCTCGCCGTTGAGCAATATATCCACCTTGACCACGTCCGAGGCGCGGTATTCCTTGAACTCATAGTCCATGGACGCATAACCCCGGCTGACCGACTTAAGCTTGTCAAAAAAGTCCAGCACGATTTCGCCTAGCGGCATCTCGTAGGTCAGCATGACCTGGCGGCCGTGGTAGGCCATATTGAGCTGTAATCCACGCTTTTGGTTGGCCAGCGTCATGACCGCGCCCACATAATCCTGCGGCATATACAGGTGAACCGTCACGATGGGTTCGCGGATTTCGTCCAACTTGCCCTGGTCGGGCATCTTGGACGGGTTTTCCACCATGCGCACCTCTCCGTCGGCCTGCACCACCTGATAGACAACGCTAGGGGCGGTGGTGATCAAGTCCTGATCAAACTCGCGCTCTAAGCGCTCCTGCACGATCTCCATGTGCAACAAACCCAGAAAGCCACAGCGAAAACCAAAACCCAGCGCCTGGGACACTTCGGGTTCGTAATGCAGCGAGGCGTCGTTGAGCTTGAGCTTCTCCAGGCTGTCGCGCAGGCCTTCGTATTGGTTGGCTTCGGTCGGGTACAAACCTGCAAACACTTGGGGCTGAATTTCCTTGAAACCGGGTAGCGCCTCGGTGGCGGTTGCCGCCGCACCGCCGGTGCCGGGACGGATCAGTGTCACGGTGTCGCCCACTTTGGCCGCCTGCAATTCGCGAATACCGGCGATGATGTAGCCCACCTCGCCAGCCTGCAGGGATTCGCGCGGCAGATTGGCGGGGGTGAACACCCCCAGGTTGTCGGCGTTATAGACCGCGCCGGTAGCCATCATCTTGATTTTCTCGCCACGCGCTAGGCGACCATCCACCACGCGCACCAGCATGACCACGCCGACATAGCTATCGAACCAGCTGTCGATGATCATGGCCCGCAAGGCGCCCTCGGGATTGCCCTTGGGCGGCGGGACCTTGGCGACGATGGCTTCCAAAATCTCGTCGATGCCCAGGCCGGTTTTGGCAGAACAGGGGATCGCCTCAGTCGCGTCGATGCCGATCACATCCTCGATTTCCGAGCGGGCATTGTCCGGGTCGGCATTGGGTAAATCCATTTTGTTGAGCACCGGTACCACTTCCACGCCCAGCTCCAGCGCGGTGTAGCAATTGGCCACCGTCTGGGCCTCCACCCCCTGGCTGGCATCGACGACGAGCAAGGCACCTTCACAGGCCGATAGCGAGCGGCTCACTTCATACGAGAAGTCCACATGGCCGGGCGTATCGATCAAATTGAGGTTGTAGACCTGCCCATCTTTGGCCTTGTACTGCAAGGCCGCCGTCTGCGCCTTGATAGTTATCCCCCGCTCTTTTTCAATGTCCATGGAGTCCAATACCTGGGCCTCCATGTCACGCGCTTCCAAGCCACCACAACGTTGAATCAGGCGGTCGGCCAGCGTGGATTTGCCATGGTCAATATGGGCAATGATCGAAAAATTTCTGATGTGTTGCATCAAGCAGGAGAGTCAAGAGATTGAATTAAAAAGGCCAGCGCAGAAAAAAGGGCGCGTCGGATGAACGACGCGCCCTGAACCAACCATCATTGGCAACTGCGAAAGCTGGAACTTCATTGTAGGGAAAAAGCGTAAAACGACGCGCTCGCACATTGGACGAATTAGCTTGTTGTCAATAGACAACATATATTTATTCACAACTTATACACAGATTGTAAGCAAACGATGTGAATAAGGTGTTGATGGTATGTGTAGCACTCAGGCGCATTCCGTATCGCGAATTTTAGACATTACTTTATTACCGAAAACGGATTTTTCAGTGCTTCATTCTAACTAATTCATCAATCAATTTTTTTGACCCGCCAGCTTGCAAAAGCGCTTTTTAAGGGCTTTCCGAGCTCCGACGTGGCGAAAATCCAAACGCTTGCGGGTTTCAGCAGTGGGACCCAAGCAGACTATGGGGCAGCCCATGCGCTTAGTTGGTCGGCTTGATCAATGCGTATTGTGTCCATTCGCCACGCCGGAAAAGCACATTGATGGCCTTGCTTTTATCTAGCTTAGCGACCAAGGCTTCAAATTCTTTGACCGACCCGACCTCCACGTTACCCAAGGCTAAAACAACATCGCCCTGTCGCAGGCCGGCGCGTGCCGCTGCATCGGTGGCTGCATCCACACTGACGCCGCCTTTGATACGCAATTCCTTTTTCTGCACTTCGCTCACCTCACTCACACTCAGACCCAAGGCCTGACCGGCGGCGGCTTTGGGTTTGGCTTCGGCAGGGCCCGCTTTGGCCGCTGTTTTGTCCACCTCGATCTCGGCGACGGTCACGCTGAACTCTTTGGTCGTGCCACGGCGCTGCACTGCGACCGTCGCTTTGGAACCTGGCTTAATTTCCCCGACGATACGCGGCAGGTCTATGGACTTCTCAATGGGCTTGCCATTGAATCGCAAAATAATGTCGCCCGGCTCCACCCCGGCTTTGTCCGCCGGTGCGCCAGCTTCCACACTGGTGACCAAGGCTCCCTGCGCCTTGGCCAGACCCAAAGACTCCGCCAACTCCTTGCTCACGGGCGCAATGCCCACTCCGATACGGCCCCTAGACACCCGGCCCTGGCTGCGCAATTGCTCCACCACCCGCACTGCCTCGTCCATCGGTATCGAAAACGATATACCCATGAAACCACCCGAACGCGAATAAATTTGGCTATTGATGCCCACCACCTCGCCCCGCATATTGATCAGCGGACCACCCGAGTTGCCGGGATTGATGGCTACGTCCGTCTGGATGAAGGGCAGGTAGTCGGTGTCGTCGGTATAGCGCTGCTTGGCGCTGACGATACCGGCGGTCACCGTATTTTCAAATCCGAAAGGCGAACCAATAGCCATCACCCATTCACCCACTTTCAGTCGCCCGACATCGCCTACTTTGACTGGCGTCAGACCGGTGGCCTCAATTTTGACCAGCGCCACATCGCTGCGCTTGTCCGCACCGATGATCTTGGCTTTAAATTCGCGCTTGTCTGTCAAGGTCACCAGCACCTCATCAGCGCCATCAATGACATGCGCATTGGTCATGATGAGGCCATCCTGGGAAAAAATGAAACCTGAACCTACGCCACGCGGCACCTCTTCGTCGGGCGCGGGTCGGTTAGAGCGTGGAGCCTGCTTGGGCATATTGGGCATAGGCAGGCCAAAGCGACGGAAAAACTCCATCATTTCCTCGTCGCCCGGTCCGCTGGGTTGCTGACGGCTGGAGACTTTCTGCAGGGTACGGATATTGACTACCGAGGGGCCAACCTGCTCGACCAAGTCGGTGAAATCGGGCAGCGCCCGCGCTTGGGCGTGCACTGGCTGTGTGGGCGCAGCCAACAAAGTCATGCCTAAGAACACAGCCGCCACCACGGGCAACCCCGCCCGCAAGCGGTCAAAAAAGGCTAATGCAAACATCGGTGTCATCCTCTAACTTCCCAAAAAAAACGGTGCGCGGCAGGGCGCCCTCGAAAAATTCATACAAGACCGCCCATATGCGGCCTGACGGTCAAAATGCAAAGCGCACTAAAAAACTTTACATGAACTAGGGATCGCCCTAGGCCCTTGCTCCATTAAACCCTGATTCGCTCTGGCGCTAAGCCATGGCCCTGCTGCCCATGCGCGACCAGGGCCCGCCGCAATGCCAGCCACTGCGCTTGCCGTTCCCCTGCCAGCACCGTCAGCAAGTACTGCACATCGCCATTTCCTGAGGCCAAGCGCAACACCGACAAACCAGGCAAGGCTATTGCCCACTGCACCTGGCAGCTTTCGTCCAGCGGCCACAAGGACCAGCGCCAGGCGCTGCCATCCCATGCCAAGTTACCGCCAGGCGTTCGCCACCACTGACGCACAGCCATCAAAAAGATCATGCAAAAAAGTAGCGCCAGGCCGGTCCAAGCGAGTGCATCGGCGCCCTGCAGCGCCAAGGCAAGCAGTACGCCAAGGTTGAGGAGCCCGAGCCCCAGCAGCACTCCGGCATGGGTGGACGCGCGCCCAAAGTACATGTGAACGGGAGGTGCCTGACTTAACAAAGTCTATGCCTCCTAATCACCGGGACGGTGCCTAAGCGCGCTTGAACACCAATGCGCCGTTGGTGCCGCCAAAGCCGAAGTTATTTTTCAAAGCCGCCCGAATCGGCATGTCGCGCGCTTCGTTGGCGCAGTAGTCCAGGTCGCATTCCGGGTCCTGGTTGAACAAATTAATGGTCGGCGGGCACTTCTGGTGGTACAGAGCCAGCACGGTAAATACCGACTCCAGGCCACCAGCACCACCCAGCAAATGCCCGGTCATGGATTTGGTGGAACTGACCACGATGCGCTTGGCGTGTTCGCCCAAGGCTGCCTTGATCGCGTTGGTTTCATTGATATCCCCCAAGGGCGTGGACGTGCCATGCGCATTGAGGTAATCGATGTCTTCCGGATTGAGCGCCGCGTTACGCAAGGCACTGAGCATGGCACGGCGCGGGCCATCCATATTGGGCGCTGTCATGTGGCCCGCGTCGGCACTCATGCCAAAGCCTGCCAACTCGGCGTAGATGCGGGCGCCGCGCGCTTTGGCGTGTTCGTATTCTTCCAAAACCATCATGCCGCCACCCTCACCCAGCACGAAACCATCGCGGTCTTTGTCCCAGGGGCGCGAAGCCGTGGCC
>CANKNK010000081.1 GCA_947483455.1 Comamonadaceae bacterium
ACCACCGGAATATGCGGATAGCTTTCGATGGCCGCTTGGATCAGGTGTTTCAGGAAAGCCTCGCCCGCGTACTTGCGCGCACCAGCGCTCGCTTGCATGATGACCGGGGCGCCCACTTCATTGGCGGCCTCCATGATGGCCTGGACTTGTTCTAGGTTGTTGACATTAAAAGCAGGGATGCCGTAACCGTGGGCGGCGGCGTGGTCCAGCAATTCGCGCATTGAGACGAGGGCCATGGAAGTTCTCCGGGGGGTTGGTAACCACTTGGTAACTAGTACCGATGCGCGATTCTATTGAGATTTGCAAGGCCTGCCCCCAGCGTGTGCCGCAAGGCTTCCCCAGTGCAGCAAACGCGCCACACAGCCGCATTTAAGCAACGCGGCAGACCTTCATCATATTGGTGCCCCCCGGCGCGCCCATGGGTTCGCCGCAAGTAATGGCATAGACATCACCGCTGGCAACAATGCCCAGGTTTTTGAGTTGGGTTTCGGCGTCGTTCAGTGCGGTATCGCGGTCTTTGCTGCTACTCATGAGCAAGGGACGCACATTGCGGTACAGCGTCATGCGGCGCTGGCTGGCCACATTGGGCGTGAGCGCATAAATGGGCACCTGAATCAAATGGCGGCTCATCCACAAAGCGGTCGATCCGCTGTCGGTCATGGCTACGATCGCTTTGGCGCCCAAGTGGTGCGCGGTGAACAGCGCGCCCATGGCAATGGACTGGTCGATATGGTCAAAGGTCTTGCCGATGAAGTCGGTTTCCAGCTTCACCGATTCGCCCGCTTCGGCGGCAACGCAGATCTGTGCCATTTCGCGCACCGTCTCCAGCGGGTAGCTACCAGCCGCAGTTTCCGCCGACAGCATGACGGCGTCGGTGCCGTCAAGTACTGCATTGGCCACGTCGCTCACCTCCGCGCGCGTGGGCACCGGGTTGCTGATCATGGACTCCATCATTTGGGTCGCGGTGATGACAATCTTGTCAAACTCGCGGGCCATTTTGATCATGCGCTTTTGCAGCGCAGGTACCGCGGCATTGCCCACTTCCACCGCCAAATCGCCGCGTGCGACCATGATGCCATCCGAGGCCCGCAAAATTTCCTCTAGCTTGGGAATGGCTTCGGCGCGCTCAATCTTGGCAATTAAGCCGGGCTTGTGGCCGAACTCGGCCGCCGCCACGTTGCATAACTGGCGCGCCATTTCCATGTCGGTGGCGCATTTGGGGAAACTCACCGCCACATAGTCGGCTTTGAAGGCCATGGCGGTTCGGATGTCTTCCATATCCTTGGCCGTCAGTGCCGGTGCTGTCAGGCCGCCGCCTTGTTTATTGATGCCTTTGTTATTGGACAAAACGCCACCGAGCTTGACGGTGGTGTGCACTTGCTGGCCCTGCACCTTGTCCACCACCATGACGATGATGCCGTCGTTGAGCAGCAACACATCGCCCGCTTTCACTTCTTGCGGGAGCGACTTGTAATCCAGGCCGACGGCATGGACATCACCGGGTTCCGTGCGGGCCGCGTCCAGAATAAAGGCTTGGCCATGCTCGAGAAAAACCTTGCCTTCTGCAAACTTGCCTACGCGGATTTTGGGGCCTTGCAGATCGGCCATGATGGCCACTTCACGTCCCGCGCGTTTAGCGACCTCACGCACCAAGTTGGCGCGGTCGATATGGTCTTGCGCTGTGCCATGGCTAAAGTTCAGGCGCACCACATCCACACCTTCGCGTATCAGAGCCTCCAGCATTTCAGGGTCGCTGGAAGCGGGGCCCAAGGTGGCTACGATTTTGGTGGCGCGACGGGTCATGGTGAAAGCTTTCTCAATCAAAAAACTCTTCTCGGAAGGAATCTCATTGTCCCACGGGGGTGGGCGGGTGGTTACATGCCAGCGTCAAGGCCCAGCACGCTATCGATCACGCCGCCGCCCAGGCATATCTCTCCGTCATACAGCACTGCAGACTGACCCGGCGTGACGGCCCATTGCGCCGCATCAAAGCCCAGGCTAAACATGGCGCCGTCGCTGGCCTGCAGCGCACAGGGACTATCGCTCTGGCGGTAACGTGATTTAGCTGCCAGGGGCAGGCCGCATGCGGGGGCACTGCCCGCAACCCAGCTGGCATCGGCAGCGTGAAGCGACCGCGATAGCAACCACGGATGTTCATGCCCTTGCACCACCCACAAGGTGTTGGTTTGCATGTCTTTACGGGCCACAAACCAGGGCGTGTGTTCGCCGCCGCCTTTTTGCGCGCCGCGCGCCTTGAGTCCGCCAATGCCCAGTCCCTGGCGCTGCCCCAGTGTGTAAAAAGACAAGCCAAGGTGTTGACCGATGGTATGGCCCTTTGGGTTCTTAATTGGGCCGGGCTCTTTGGCAATGTAGCGGTTCAGAAATTCGCGAAAAGGCCGCTCGCCGATAAAGCAAATACCGGTCGAATCTTTTTTCTTCGCGTTGGGCAGGCCGATCTCGTCGGCGATACGACGCACCTCGGTTTTGAGCAACTCGCCTACCGGGAACAAGGTCTTTGCCAATTGCGCTTGGTTCAGTCGGTGCAAAAAATAGCTTTGGTCTTTGGAAGCATCCAGCCCTTTGAGTAGTTCAAAAAATTGGGTACTTCCGTTTTGACGCACCCGCGCGTAGTGGCCCGTCGCAATGCAGTCCGCTCCCAGGCGCATGGCGTGGTCTAAAAAGGCTTTGAACTTAATTTCGGCATTGCACAAAATGTCCGGGTTGGGCGTGCGCCCAGCCTGGTACTCGCGTAAAAACTCGGCAAATACGCGGTCCTTGTAGTCCGCGGCAAAGTTAACGTGTTCGATCTCTATGCCCAGCACATCGGCCACAGCCGCCGCGTCGATAAAGTCTTCTTTGGACGTGCAATAACCGGGGTCGGTTAGCGGTGCGTTTTCGTCCGGCGCGCGATCATCGTCTTCCCAGTTCTTCATGAAGATGCCAAGCACCTCATGGCCTTGTTGCTGCAACAGGTAAGCGGTGACAGCCGAGTCCACGCCACCGCTCAAGCCCACCACAATGCGTTGTTTTTTGGGGTGCTTGGTGGCGTCGCTCATGGGTAGATTTTAGGCCCGCGTCCCCAAGCCGCTTACTGAGCTTGCTGTGGCGCCGCTAGGGGCGCATGCAAGACTTCGAAAACAGGCGCGTCAGTGCTTGTCGTACACCCCGGTGTGGGTGCGTAGCAGGTCGAGTGGATAGCGCTGTCCGGCCAAATAGTCTTCTATGCATTGCAAAACCAAGGGGCTACGGTGCCTTGCAGCGCTGGCGCGTATGTCGTCCGGGGTCATCCACCAGGTGCGCACAATGCCGGCATCGAGCTTGCGCTGCGTATCCAAGGCGCCCAGGCGGCCACAAAATGCAAAGCGCATATAGCTGACGTCGGCGCCACCGGGTCGCGCCGGTCCGTCGGGCAATTGCACACGGGCCAGGTAGATGCCCAGCAACGCTTCGGGCGTGAAGGCAAACGCAGTTTCTTCCAGGGTCTCGCGCACACAGGCTTGCACCAGCGATTCTCCCGGGTCCAAATGGCCCGCCGGATTGTTCAAGCGCAGGCCTTCGGGCGTTGCTTCTTCGACGAGCAAAAATCGCCCCTCGCGCTCGATAATGGCCGCCACGGTGGTTGAGGGTTTGTAACGTAGTGCGTCCATAAAGCGAGGTTTCGAGGCGGCGGTTTGCCTAGGCGCTGGCGTTGTTAGGCCTGGCACCTTCGGCGGCGCGCTCGGCATATTTATTGAAGCGCCAGGCGCTGCTGTCCAAGGTGATGCGCCGCCAGGTGGCGCGTTTTTCCGCCGGGCTCATCTGCGGCCAGTGCTGCACTTCTGAAAAACTGCGGCCACAGCCTTTGCAGGTTTCGTCGCCCTGGCTGGTGGAACATATCGCGATGCAAGGTGTATCCGGCGTGCTGGCATACCAAGCCATCCAGGCCTCGTGCGCTGCACGCGGCATGCTGCGCTCATCGGCTTCGCTCTCGCGGTAATAGACCAGCAAGGCATATATTTCAGCCAGCGCGCGCGTCGGGCCGGGCAGGGACACACCATCGGGCGAAGGGCTTTTGCCGCGCCAATAGTTGATGGCCGATTCGATGTCGGTAATGTGTATGCCTGCCATGGGGGTGTGGAGAGAAGAGGCGCGATGATAGCCGCACCAGCAGGCTGCCTGCGTCGCAGGGCTTGTCCCCACGTCTTTTAGGGCCAGCGGGGCATTTTCTACACTGGCGGGGTTGAAGGGGAGTAGCCCCCCGTTGTCGGGTCGTCAATACGGACACTTGCGGTCCCGGCCCCACAGATGCCGGCGCCATGCGCGCTGCGCCATCGGGCAAGACCTTCGCCGTGCGTGTATGGCTTGCGCCGCGCCCGCGCGACAGGTGTCACATGCCCGCTCCTGGGCCAATTTACAGGACTCTTTACCGTGGAACTTTTTTCAAATGCCTGGTGGTCGGCTTTGCTGGCGATTGTGTTGATCGATCTCGTGCTGGCTGGGGACAACGCGATTGTTATTGCCCTGGCGGCGCGCAATGTTCCTGAACATTTACGCAAAAAGACGATTCTCTGGGGCACCGCAGGCGCAATAGGCGTGCGCACGGTGATGACGCTGGGCGTGGTCTGGCTGTTGCAGATTCCGGGCTTGATGCTAGTGGGCGGCCTGGGGCTGGTCTGGGTCGCTTACAAACTATTGGCGGACCAGGCTGAGCAAGGGCATGAAGAAGGTGGTGCCCATACTTTTTGGGGTGCCATGAAAACCATCATCGTGGCCGATGCCCTCATGGGTATAGACAACGTGCTGGGCGTCGCTGGTGCCGCCCACGGGGCGATGGACTTGGTGGTGATAGGTCTGTTGGTGAGTGTGCCCATCGTGGTGTTTGGCAGTTCAGTGGTGCTGCGTTTGGTGGAGCGTTTTCCCTGGATCATCGGCTTGGGCGCCGCTGTGTTGGCGCTTACCGCAGCGCAAATGATTGCCAACGAACCCTGGTTGCAAGACTTTTTCGGCGCCGCCAAAGGCATGGTGCAAGAGCGGCAGCAATGGGCGCGCTGGGGCTTGTATGCGGTGGTGACTGCCGGCGTCTTGCTGGCGGGTTGGCGCAGCCAGCGCCGCGCATTGCAAGTGGCGGACCCGGTTTAATTTCTTGCGGGGCCCAGGCTCGGCTTGCGCTTAGCGTTGCTGGTTGGCTTGTTCGCGCAGCAATTGCACGATCTCGCGCGCACGCGTGTCCACAATGGCTGCTTCAATGTAGTCTGGCCCTTGCGTGCCCCATTGGCCCTTGCGCACCAGGTCTTGCGCTGCGCGCAAACGTCCTAGCGCCGCGCTCCAGTCATGCTGTAGTCCATCGGCTTGGGCCTGTGCACGTACGGCCGCCACCGCCCGGCCTTGCGCTTCATAGGCAGCACCCAATGCGCGCCAGGCACCTAGGTCGCGCGGGTGGTCCACGGTCCACAGGTGCAAATCGGTGGCCGCGCGGGCCGCATCGTTGGCGCGCACTTGCACTTGGGCGCGCTGCAAAAGTTCTGCACGCTCCAAAGACATCTCGTTGGCATGGGGCGCACGCACCGGCATCGACAAGCGGGCCAGCGCCTGCGGCAGCTGGTCCTGGCTGAGCGCTATTTCGGTGTTGAGCAGGCGTACCAAGCGATCCACCAAGGGCGGAACATCGGGCACGCCTGCCAGCTGCGTTAGCAATGCATCGGCCCGATCAAAAGCGCGCAGCTTGAAGGCGGCCAGTGCCGCGCCATACAAAGCCGCCGCTTGTTGCGCTGCCGTCTTGGTCGCCAAGGCTGCGGGCTGCACATCGGCCTGCCAGCGCTGCAATCCATCGGCCCCGCTATCGGACAGCACCCGCGCGCGCGCCGCCATGAGCAGCGCTTCCCAGTCGCTTTGCAAGGGCTTGTTGTGGGCCTGTTCCACGCCGATACGGCTTTGCATATCGGCGATGCGATCGGTGCTCAGTGGATGGCTACGCAGATAAGGAAAACCACCGCTGTCGTTGTTGCGGCTCGATTGCTGCAATTTTTCAAACATGGTGACAAAACCTTGCGGGGCAAAACCGGCCTCGCTAGCCAGGCCAAAGCCGGTGCGGTCGGCCTCGCGTTCCATATCGCGCGAGTAGTTCAGGCTGCTTTGGATTGCAAGTCCCTGGCTGCCCATAATCAAGGCGTTGGCCGCGTCGTAACCGCTGTTGGTGCACTGGTTAAGCGCATTGCAATTGGACTGGCTTTTGCTCGCCGCAATCAGGCCCAATATCATGCCGCCAATCATCCAGGGCGTACGGGCCGCGTCTTTGTCCGTCTTGCGGGCGAAATGCCGCTGTGTCACGTGGCTTAGCTCATGGCCCAAGACCGAGGCCAGTTCGTCGCGGGTTTGGACGATCCCCACCATACCCAGGTACAGGCCGAAATAGCCGCCGGGGAGTGCAAAAGCATTGATGTCACGTTCACGGGATAAGAGTATTTGCCACGCGAAGGCGTCGTCCAGGTCGGGCCGCAGGTCACCGCGCGCACGTGCCGCCCTGAGCAGTGGCTGCCATAGGCTTTGTACGTAGTCACTCAGTATGGTGTCGTCAATGTAGTCTGGGTCGCGGTACAGACTGCGCACAATCGAGTCGCCCAAGCGCCGCTCCGCAGCGGGGGATATCTCCGTGCCATCGCCTAAATCGGGTAGCCCGATGCCCCGGGCAGCGGAAGGCGGCGCCGGGGCGGGGGGGTTGGCGCAAAGCCCTGCCGCTGGCATATAGCTCGCAGCACTCAGTAATACAGCGAGCAGCCTTCTAGAGAGGGCAGGCAGTGGGGCAGCGCGGCGGCGAGTGCGGGTCATACCCGTATGATGCACGGGAACCATGAACGCGCGGTAAATGCCAGCGCTTTTTTATTGGCGGCGCGTGGCGCTTTGCCAGAAGACTCCACCTTGACAGACCCACCATGCCCAATCTCACCCATTTCGATACCCAAGGCCAGGCCCATATGGTCGATGTGGCTGGCAAAGCCAGCACCCAGCGCCGCGCGATAGCCAGCGGCCGTATCCACATGCTGCCAGCAACGCTGGCTTTGATCGAGAGTGGTACAGCCAAAAAAGGCGATGTGCTGGGCATTGCCCGCGTGGCAGCCATCATGGCGGCCAAAAAAACCAGTGAACTCATTCCTTTGTGCCATCCCTTGGCCTTGACCCATGTATCGGTGGTGTTTGACATCCTGCACGCCGCCACCGATGCGCAAGGCCATGAGGGTGTGCGCTGCACCGCTACGGTCGAGACGGTGGGGCCCACCGGTGTAGAAATGGAAGCCCTTACCGCCGTGCAGGTGGCACTCCTGACGATCTACGATATGTGCAAGGCGGTGGACAGAGGCATGGTGATGCAAGACATCACTTTGCTGGAAAAGCACGGGGG
>CANKNK010000082.1 GCA_947483455.1 Comamonadaceae bacterium
CGGTCGCCAAAGACCAGTACACCGCCAATCGTGGGGTCGATGGCAGTAAGCACGATGGCCAGCTTCATATCGTCTTGGCCGACGATGGCGGAAAAAGGAAAGGTCAAAGCCATAGGGTAAGGGGTGAAAGTAGGTAAATAAAGTGGAATGGTTTCAGCGCGATGCGCTGGCTATCAATTGTTCGCTCAATTCCCACAGCACGATAGCGCGCTCGCGGCTGCTGGCCTGGTCGGACAAGGGTCGGGCAAAAGCGGCCCGTCCCACTTGCACCCTGTCGCCGGCTGACTGCAAATACGGGCGCTCCAGGGTGGCACGGTCCAGGTCTGGCGTCCACAGCGTCCAAAGCGCCACTGCCAGCAGCAGCACGGTCGACCACCAATGCGGTTTTCATGGCTGGAAGCGACAGGCTGTCATCCCCGCATACTAACCAATCAGATGCGGATTGGTATTTTCCGTCCGATAAATATGACACTTCCCAGTGTCCTGCGCTTGGGAGTAGCCGCCCGGCATTGTGCCGAGAGGGGACGGATGGCGAGCGCAAGTGGATGAGCGCACAGAATAAAGCCCAAGGTCTGAAGTGATTGACAGCAGTGCCTTCCCAGAAGATACTAACATCATCGGCGATATGAAAAAACATCCCAAACTAGTCATCGATACCAATATTTTGGTGGCTGCTGCACGCAACCGCCATGGGCCATCCTTCGCACTGATGCAAATTATTCGACTTGGGCAAGTGAAGATGGTTTGCAGCCCCGCGCTTTTTTTGGAATACGAGGACGTTCTCAAGCGACCCGAGCAATTGTTGGCCTGCGGACTGTTGGACAGCGATATCGACGCGATTTTGAATGGGCTGGCCGCAACCATTGAGCCAGTCCTTACCCACTACCAATGGCGACCGCAATTGCGTGACCCTGCCGATGAAATGGTGCTCGAAGCCGCAGCCAATGCGCAGGCGCACGCCATCGTGACTTACAACCTGCGGGACTTTGGCCCCGCAAAGCTTTTTGGTATCCCGGTACTTAACCCGGAACAATGCATTGAACACTTTCGTCTTACCGTCACAAGGAGTACCCAGCCATGAGCAGTTACGCCCTACGCCTGCCCGAATCGCTCAAACTTGCCGCCAAGCGGATTGCTGCTGCCGATGACACCACCATGAACCAGTTTTTTGTGGTGGCCATTGCTGAAAAGATCAGCGCGATGGAGACCGCTAAATTCTTTGAGCAGCGTGCTGCCATGGGCAAGGCGGGTGCGGCCCAAGCGGCATGGGACAAGGTGGGTGCTGATGCGCCCATGACCGATGACCACTGGAGTCAGTGATGGCGCATTGAAAAGCCGCCCAGCCCTTGCGCAATATGCACGGGCTGCTACTGAATTGCCGGCAAATCCAAAGACACTAGGCCGGCTCGAGGCTCTCCGGCATCACCTGCAGTGCCTGCGCGGCGATATCCAGAGCGCGCAGACGCAGCGCGGGTTCGTACACATCGCAGACCAGCATCAGCTCGTCGGCCTCGGTGCTATCGGCCAAGGCATGCAGGCCGGCGCGCACGGTATCCGGTCCGCCGACCACGGCCGCGCCTAAAAAGTCGGCAATCGCAGCGCGTTCTTGCGGCAGGCACTGGGCGATGAAATTAGCCTGCGGCGCTTGTAAGCGGCGGCGCTCGCCACGCAGAATGCCCAGCACGCGCTGGTAAACGCTGCTGGCCAAAAACTGCGCTTCCTCGTCGCTGGTCGCGGCCAGCAAGGGCACGCCAATAGCCACATAGGGCGCGGCCAAATGTTCGGAGGGCTGAAACAGGCGGCGGTAAATGTCTAGCGCCTGGTGCAAGAGGCGCGGCGCAAAGTGGGAAGCAAAGGCATAGGGCAGGCCGCGCTGCGCCGCCAGTTGCGCCGAGTACAGGCTCGAGCCCAGCAGCCAGATAGGCACTTGTGTACCCGCGCCGGGCATGGCCACCAAGCGCTGGCCGGGCTGCGCGGGGCCCAGCAGGCGCTGCAACTCGGCCACATCACGCGGAAAGTCGTCTTCAGTTTCCACCCGATCGCGGCGCAAGGCGCGCATGGTCAGCGGGTCGGTGCCCGGCGCGCGGCCCAGGCCTAAGTCGATGCGCCCCGGGTACAACTCCGCCAGCGTGCCAAAGGCCTCGGCCACCACCAGCGGCGCATGGTTGGGCAGCATGATGCCGCCCGAGCCCACGCGGATGCGCGAAGTCGCTCCCGCCAAGTGACCCACCAGCACCGCTGTGGCCGAGCTGGCGATGCCTGCCATATTGTGGTGCTCGGCCACCCAGTAGCGGCTAAAGCCCAGACGCTCGGCGTGCTGCACCGTCTGGCGCGCCACATCCAGCGCTTGGCCTACGCTGGAGCCTTCGCGCACCGCGACCAAATCCAGCATCGAGAGTTTGAATCGGGGCGAGGTGGGCATGTGTGCTTTATGTAGTGGATGGTGTTGCGCGCTGAGCATACTCCGCAAAATCCGGATCGCGTTTTGGCAAGCGCGGCCAAGCAAGCCATGGCCGCCTGTGCGTCAAGCACCTAGGGCGCGCCGCGCTTCTTGCAATGACAGGCCTGCGCAGGGCATCCTGCTGCCGACACACCAGGCTACTCAGGGCGAACGGTGTGCCTGGGACGGCGCACAATCGGCGTGCCACATTGCTCTCGGAGAAGCTGCATGAACCCGACTACCCCCGCCACATCGCCAGAGGCTGTCACGCCCGCAGTGGACCAGGCTGAACTTTTGTTGCTGCGCGCACACCGCCGGGCGCACAGGCGCAGCCGCGCGAAAGTGGCGCCCTTGGTACTGGCCGACGTGGAGCTGCAGGAGCCAAGCCCGCTGACACGCGGCCAGCGCATGGCCGATGCAGTGGCCTCCACCATAGGTTCTTGGCGCTTTATCCTGATCCAAAGCACCACGATTGTTTTTTGGATTGGTGGCAACGTCTGGTTCGGTGCCAAGGCCTGGGACCCCTATCCCTTCATCTTGCTCAATCTGCTCTTGTCCTTCCAAGCCGCGTATACCGCACCGGCCATCATGATGAGCCAAAACCGGCAGTCCGAACTAGACCGCCGCCACGCACAAAACGACTATGAAATCAATGTCAAAGCGGAGCTGGAAATCGAGTTGCTGCACGAAAAAATAGACATCCTCAAAGAACGCGAATTGCTGGCACTCACCGAGGCCGTGCGCCACTTGTCCTTGCAACTTGAAGCGCTGTCGCAGAAAGTGCATTGAGGCTTCACACCAAGCCCTGAGTAACATCGCCGCCATGCACGATACCGCTTTAGTTTTATTTTCCGGCGGGCAGGACTCCACCACCTGCCTGGCTTATGCCTTGTCCAAATACGCACGCGTGGAAACCGTGGCCTTTGATTACGGCCAGCGCCACCGGGTGGAGCTTGATGCGCGCTTGCAAGTCATCAAAGCCTTGCGCGCACAGTTTCCGCCATGGGCGGCGCGTTGGGGTGAAGACCATTTGCTCGATGCCGGGGTGCTAGGCGCCGTCAGCGAAACCGCGCTTACGCGCGATACAGAGATCGCCATGCAGGCCAATGGGCTGCCCAATACCTTTGTGCCCGGGCGCAATTTATTGTTCATGACCTTGGCCGCCGCGCTGGCCTACCGGCGTGGTTTGCAAGTGCTGGTAACGGGTGTGTGCGAAACCGATTACTCGGGCTACCCGGACTGCCGCGACGACACCATGAAAGCCATGCAACTGGCGCTGTCGCTAGGCATGGATCAGCGCTTTTTGATCGAAACGCCTTTGATGTGGATAGACAAAGCCGCCACCTGGCACATGGCGCACCGCCTGGGCGGGCAGGCCTTGGTGGATGTGATCGTGGAGCACAGCCACACCTGCTATTTGGGCGACCGCAGCCAGCGCCACGCCTGGGGCTACGGCTGCGGGCAATGCCCGGCGTGCGATTTGCGCGCCAAGGGCTTTGCCGGTTTTTCCGGCGCCCCGGCTTAAGCGCGTAGCAAGCCGTCCAGACGCGCATCCCAGCGGTAGCCGGGGAAAAGGCGCTCGGTGTCCTCGCGCGCCAGGCCTTGGGTACCGGCCAAAATTTGCGCAAAGACGGCCCGAAAGTCGTGGTGTACCGGCAGGTCGCGTCCTTCGTTCAAATTGCCTTGGGCCAGCCCGCTCCATTGGCCGTGCCAGCGCCCGCCGGCCACCGCATTGCCCATCAGCCACATCACGTTGCCGTGCCCGTGGTCTGTGCCCCGGGTGCCGTTTTCAGCGCAGGTGCGGCCAAATTCGCTGGCGACCATCACCACGTCTTTTGGCTCCGAAAAATGGCGGCGCAGTTGCAGCAATGCACGGCTGAGGTTACCCAAGTTGTTGGCCAATGCGCCGCTGGTGTTGCCCTGGTTGAGGTGGGTGTCCCAGCCGCCGGCGGACAAAAAGCCTAAGCGCAGTTGGCGGTTTTTCCCCATCAGCGTGCCCAGGTTTTGCGCATCGAGCGCCAGGCCTTGGGCCGGCGGCGCGCCATTGTTGGCCGCTTGTTGGATGGCGTGGTCACTGCCTGCGGTGCCGGCCATCGCTGGTGGTGATGCTGTGGCCATCGCCGCTTCGGTCTGCGCTTGCGTCAGCATGGCAGCTGTTTGCATGCGGCTGTCGGCACCGGCTTGGGCTGATTGGGCCAAGCTGGGGTTGGCTGCGTACATTTTGAGGATGGCCTCGCGGGTGCGGGTATCGGCCAAGGCACCGGCGCGGGTAGCGGCCTGGCCGCTGGCGACCAGTTGCACGGCCTGCGGGCCGGCCAAAATTTGCGGGTTGGCCTCGCCCACGCCCAGGGCACTGCGCTCTTTGCCATAGCGCATGGATAGACTGTTCATCCAGCCCGCGCCCGCTGCGCTGGATCCGGGCAGACCGGTTTCCCAATGGTGCTGCGCGTCAAAGTGCGAGCGTGTGCTGTCCGGCGAACCAGCGCTGGGAATAGCCGCCAGCACGCCTTGCTGCCACAGCGGCAAAAGGCCGGCCATAGCCGGATGCAGGCCAAACACCTTGTCTAGCGCCAGCGTGCTGGAGGCGCTGCCATCGGGTTTGGCGATGGCGATGTTGGGGCGCAGTTGGTAGTACTGCGCATCGCCATGCGGCACCAGCGCAGAAATGCCGTCGTAAGCGCCGCGCAAAAACACCAGCACCAAGCGCCCGGGCGCAGCGTCGGGCGCATCGGCCCAGGCCGGCCGCAGGGCGCAGGCGTTGGCACCCAACAGCATCAGGGCTTGGCGGCGGTGGATCTGCATGGTGCGGCTTTTGGGTTGGGCTATTTGTACATGAATTCTGGGCTACTCAGCACAAAGCCCAAGCGCTGCGCCGGGCCTTGCTGCAACACCGCGCTGCGGCTGGCCGGGCTCAGCAGCGCCGAGAGCGCATCCCACGCAGGGGCATTGCGGGCCATGTTCAAAGCAAAGTCCAAGCGGCGCGTCAGCGCCTCGGGGGCCAGCCAGGTCGCGCTGTCAAAAGGGTAGCCGTCGGGGGTTTGCCATTGGTGGATGGGCTGGCCGGCCACGGCGGCGTAGCCCCAGGCCAGCACCCATTTGCTGCGGTCCTCACCGGCGCGCACTGTGTGCAAGGCGGTGCAAGCGAACTCGTAAGGCGTTTTGAACAAGCGGTTTTCGGCGGCCCAAAAAGCCGGGCTGTCCAGCAGCACCTGCATGACCTGGCGGATGTCGCCACCACTGGCCATAAAGCGCGCCTCCATCGCGGCCAGCAAGTCGGGCGGCGGCGTATCGGCCACAAAGTACTGCGCCAGGCGCATCGCAATACGCTTGGCGGTGGCCGGCTGGCGCGCCAAAAAGCGGATCGCTTGCTCTCCTTCTCTTTGGCCCGCTTGCAGCGGGCTGGCGGGGTAGGTTTGGCCCAGCAGCGTTTTGGTACCCGCATCATGCGCGCGGCTGACAAACTGAAAGCCGGTGGCGGATTGGGCCGAGATGGTCCATCCGGTGAGCACCCGGGCCAAGGCGCGCACATCGTCTTGGGTGTAGCCGCCATGCACGCCCAGGGTGTGCAGCTCTAGCAGTTCGCGGGCGTAGTTTTCGTTCAGGCCGCGGTTGTCGCGGGCGCTTTGCGGGTCCACGCTTTGCCATTGGTCCAAGTAAAACAGCATCGCCGGGTGCTGCGCACTGGCCAGCACCAGGTCTTCAAATTTGCCCAGCGCATGGGCGCGCGCCACATGCAGCGCATAGTGGCCACCAAAGGGGCGCACCGGACCTTTGTTTTGGTAAATATTGAAGTGGTTAAACCAAAACTCGGTCATGCGCGCGAGCAGCGGATTTTCTAGGCGCTCGTTGCTGCAACTGGCCAGGCGCCAGGCGACTGCTTTGTTCACCATAGTGCGGTTGAAGTGCAGGGCCTCGGTGGGCTGCGAAAAATCAAAACGTTTGTCGTTGGGCAGGGCCTCGTTGACCGGGCTAGCAGCGGTCACGGCCGCACGCGCCTGGCGTTCTTTTTTGGCGCCTTCAAACAGCTGGGGCAGGGGCAGATTGATCTCGGCCAAGGTGGGGGGCAGAGTGGGCGCTTGTTGGCTGGCGGCCCAGGCGGCGTCGAGTTGGGCATGGGCCCACTGGCGCGCGTCCGGCGCGCTTTGGACCGATTGCAAGAGCGCGGGGCTGGGGCCGTAGCCCAGACGGTTGAGCGCGCGCCAGCGCGCCGCCATGCTGCTGGTGTCCAAGCGGGCGCTCTGTGCCGCATCACCGGCCGGGCCGCGCGCACCCACGCCAGGCGTTTGGGCGCAGGCGCCCAGCACTAGCAGTACGACGCAGACGGCGGCCAGTCGGTAGCGGCGGTGCAGGCGGCTGATCGACATCGGGCGGCCCTAGTTGCGCACGCCGCTGGCCACATGGCCGGCGGGCACATGGCGCGCTGCGGATTCGATGTGGCCGGTCTGGTCGTCAAAGAAAAAATCAGGCTCGAATTCGCGCAGAAAAGCGCCCTTGTCCAGGCCGCCTAAAAACATGGCTTCGTCCACTTCAATGTTCCAGTCCATCAGCGTGCGGATGGCGCGCTCATGCGCAGGGGCGCTGCGCGCGGTGACCAGCGCGGTGCGTATGCGCATGGCAGGGCGAGCGGCTTGCTGCAACTGGTGCAAGGCCACCAATAAGGGCTTGAAAGGCCCATCGGGCAAGGGCTGGGCCGCTTTGTCTTGCTCGTGCTGCTGAAACGCATCGAGCCCCTGCGACTGGTACACCCGCTCGGCCTCGTCGCTAAACAGTACCGCGTCGCCGTCAAAAGCAATACGCACTTCCTGCGGATGCGCCACGCTGGCGTGCGCCGATTGCGGATACACCTGCGCCGCAGGCACGCCGGC
>CANKNK010000083.1 GCA_947483455.1 Comamonadaceae bacterium
ACCGCCAGCGCTACATCGACCTGATGACCGACGAAGCGGCCCGCAAACGCTTTGTAGCCCGTAGCACGGCCGTGAGCAGCATGCGCGCCTTTATGGTGGAACATGGTTTTTTGGAGGTGGAAACGCCGATGCTGCACCCCATACCCGGTGGAGCTAACGCCAAACCCTTTACCACCCACCACAACGCCTTGGATCAACAAATGTTTTTGCGTATTGCGCCCGAGCTTTACCTCAAGCGCTTGATCGTCGGCGGATTTGACCGGGTGTTTGAAATCAACCGCAACTTTCGCAACGAAGGTATTTCGGTACGCCATAACCCGGAATTCACCATGATGGAGTTTTACGCGGCCTATTGGAATTACCGCGACCTCATGGAGTTCACCGAAGCCTTGGTACGCGATGCTGCGCTCAAAGCAGTCGGTTCACTGACCCTGAGCTACGGCGGCAAAGCGGTGGATCTCGCAGCACCGTTCGAGCGTTTGACGATATTGGAAGCCATCGAAAAATACACCGACGCTGGCGCACATGTGAGCGATGCCGATTGGCTGCGGGCAGCCTTGCGTAAAGCCGGCCTGAGCGACGTCAAAAACCAATTGTCCAAGCGCAGCCTTGCAAGCTTGCAGGTACTGTATTTTGAGGAGCATGTCGAAGACAAGTTGTGGCAACCCACTTTCATTTGCGAGCACCCGGTTGAAATCTCGCCGCTAGCCCGTGCCAGCGACACCGACCCGCAAGTGACCGAGCGCTTCGAGCTGTACATCACCGGCCGGGAATTTGGCAATGGATTTAGCGAACTCAACGACGCGCAAGACCAGGCTGCACGCTTTGCTGCGCAGCTTAGCGCCAAAGACAGCGGCGACGACGAGGCCATGTATTACGACCACGACTTTGTGCGTGCTTTGGAATACGGCATGCCGCCCACCGGGGGTTGCGGCATCGGCATTGATCGCCTGATGATGCTGCTGACCGACAGCGCCAGCATCCGTGATGTGATTTTGTTCCCCGCATTGCGCCGGGAAAACTGAGCAGACCCCGGGGCGGTGCAGGTGTGAGCAGAGCCATTGCAAGACCTCTAGCCACGCCCTATCTGCGCGCTTATCCGCAGGACACGGTATCGCAAGTGCTCAGCATGCTTAGTCGCGGCACGGTGGGCGATTGGCTGTTGGGCAAGTACCCACAAGCGCACGCGGTGCGGACCGACGGGGCTTTGTACGCTTATGTGCAGGACATTCGGCAAAGCCATATGCGCAGTGCAGCTTCATTAAGCAAAGTTGCGTACGACAGCAAATTGCAAGTCATTGCCCATGCGCTAGGAACGCATACCCGCATTGCACGCGTGCAAGGCGCTAAGCTCAAGACCAAGCACGAGCTTCGCATTGCCAGCATTTTCAAAGTAGCGCCAGAAGACTTTTTGCGCATGATCGTGGTCCACGAGCTGGCGCATTTGCGCCAGAAAGACCATGACAAAGGTTTTTACCAACTGTGCGAACACATGGAGCCGCGCTACCACCAATTGGAATTTGAACTGCGCGTCTACCTTACCTACCTGGATTCAGGCGGCGCCGGTCTATGGGTGCGTTAAGGCGCGCAATGCCTGGGCAATATCAGCCTGCAAATCCTCTACCGCCTCAAAACCCACCGCGAAGCGCACCAAGGTACCAGGGGCGATAGCCGCAGGCCAGGCACCGCGCATACGCGCCAGGTTGTAGGGTACGACCAAACTGACCGGCCCGGCCCAGCTGTAACCCAGCTTGAACAACTGCAAACTATCGCAAAAGGCATCGACCTGGTTTTGCGTATACGCCGGGTCTATCACCACGCTGAACAGGCATGCTGCGGCGCCAAGGCCCTCGGGGGCGCACAGGCGCTGCCAATGGGCATGCCCTGGCGAATCACTAAGCGCTGGATGCAGTACCTGTACAAATGCCGCCTGTGTCTGGCACCAACTGGCCAAAGTACGCGTGCTCTGGTCTTGGGCGTGGTAGCGCATTGCGATAGACGGTAAACCGCGCAGGACCAACTCGGCATCATTGGCGCCTACGTTCAAACCCAAGCGCATATGGCACAGCTTGATACGCATATGCAAATCGGCATTGCGCGTGATTACGCTTCCCATCAACACATCACCGCCACCACTGGGGTATTTGGTGAGGGCCTGGATGGAAATATCTACCGCGCAAGGCGTTCCCGGCACCAGATCGAAGGGTGCAAAAGCGATACCGGCACCCCAGGTATTGTCCAGTGCCACCAAAGCGCCGTGCTGCTGAGCAATGCGGGTTAAGGCAGCGAGGTCGGGAAACTCCAGCGTGACCGAGCCCGGCGCTTCCAACCAAACCAGACGGGTCGCATCAGAGAGCTTGGACTGCAAGTCCTGCGGATCCATGGGGTTGTAAAAACGGTGGCGCACGCCCCATCCCACCAACTCCCCTTCCACCAGCGTCTTGTTGGGCTCATAACAATTGTCTGGCAGCAACACCTCATCACCCGATTGCAATAAGGCCAGGGCTACTAATGCGATAGCCGAAAGGCCACTGGGCGTGAGCACACATTGCAGTCCACCTTCCAAACTGCACAGGCGCTCTTCGAGGGTATAGGTGGTGGGCGTTCCATGCAGGCCATAGGTATAGGCCGTCTTATCTTTCCACTGGCGGCTGCGCATCGCGGCCACCGAAGGGAAAAACACCGTGGACGCCTTAAAGACAGCCGTAGCCGGTGCGTCAAAACCTCCCGGCGGATCGTAGGGGTGGTGAATCAGCGTGGTGCTAAGGTGCTTCATCCGTGTGATCCGGTTAAACGCTCCATTTTTGGATCAATTGCGCAGGGCGCATGGCGTCATAGCTCTCAAAAGGCTGATGGATCCAGGGGTTGGTGGGCAAAAATTCCACCGAATAGTCCGGGGTGAAAGTGGACAAGGCCTTGGTCCAGATCACCGCGCTACGCAACTCCGTTATCGGTGCGTAATTATTTTTTAGCTGGTGGATCACTGCGTTGAGCGTGTGCCCGGAGTCGGCCAGATCATCGACCAGCAAGACCTTACCGGCAATCTCACCCTTGGGCGTGGTGATGAAGCGGGCAATGTCCAAGTGCCCTTGTACCGTACCGGCGTCGGAGCGATAAGAACTGGTCGACATGATGGCCAGCGGCTTATCAAACACCCTGGACAATATGTCGCCTGGACGCATGCCGCCGCGTGCCAGACACAAGATCGTATCGAATTCCCAACCCGACTGAAACACCTTGATCGCGAGCTTTTCGATCAGATTGTGGTACTCGTCATAGCTCACGTACAAATGTTTGCCGTCTTCCGTCAACATACCCAGCTCCTTGGTAAATACGATCCTGCGGTGTATGCCGCTGCTACAAATAAAGAAGACCTTGCCTGCGCCCCTTTTATGGCGCCTGGTAAGGGTCCCGCATGAGGATGGTGTGATCGCGATCGGGACTGGTAGAAACCATGTGAATCGGCACACCGGTCAATTGTGCAATACGCTCCAAATAGCGGCGCGCCTCAGAAGGCAGTTGCTGATAGTCGGTCACGCCCACGGTGCTTTGCGTCCAGCCGGGCATGGTTTCGTACACCGGCTCGCAGCGGGCAATCTCGTCGGCGCCCATGGGCAAAATATCCGTGAGCGCGCCATCTAGCAGGTAACCAGTACACAGCTTGAGTTCATCGAGGCCATCTAGCACATCGAGCTTGGTAATGCACAAACCGCTTAGGCCGTTGACCTGTGCTGATCGCTTGAGCAAAGCGGCGTCAAACCATCCGCAGCGGCGCGAGCGCCCGGTTGTCACGCCTTTCTCAGCACCCACGGTACTCATGTGGTAACCCGGCGTTCCCGGCACTTCCCATTGCAATTCGGTAGGGAAAGGACCACTGCCCACGCGCGTGCAATAGGCTTTGGTAATGCCTAGGATGTAGTGCAACATGCCTGGCCCTACTCCTGCACCGGCAGACGCATTGCCTGCAACGCAGTTGCTCGAGGTCACAAACGGATAGGTGCCGTGGTCTACGTCAAGCAAAGTGCCCTGCGCGCCTTCAAACAACAAATTAGCGCCGGATTGGTGCGCGTCATTGAGTTCGCGGGAGACATCGGCCATCATGGGGGTAAGCAGCTTGGCGTGCTCCATGGCCTGGGCATACACCGCCTCAAACTGCACTTCGCCGTCTTTCATATAGGGCGCCAAGCTGGGTCCGAAATCAAAGGCTTTAGAACCCAGAAAGCTGGTCAGCACATGGTTGTGCAATGCCAGCAAATCGCGCAGCTTGTCAGCAAAACGTTGGGGGAATTTCATGTCCTGCACGCGCAGGGCGCGGCGCGCTATTTTGTCTTCGTAGGCCGGGCCGATACCGCGCCCAGTGGTACCTATTTTTTCATTGCCCCCTTTTTCACGGGCTGCTTCGCGGGCCACATCGAGCGCCGCGTGGAAGGGCAGAATCAGCGGGCAGGCCTCGCTGATGCGCAGACGCGAACGCACATCGACTCCCACTTTTTCAAGGCCTTCAATCTCTTCGAATAATTTGGCCGGGGACAAAACTACGCCGTTACCGATATAGCACTTCACCCCCGCGCGCATGATGCCGCTGGGAATCAGGTGCAATGCAGTTTTAACCCCGTGAATCACCAGGGTGTGTCCGGCGTTGTGCCCACCTTGGAAACGCACGACACCTTGGGCACTTTCGGTCAGCCAGTCGACCAGCTTGCCTTTGCCCTCGTCACCCCACTGGGTTCCAACAACCACTACATTTCGGCCTGCATGTGTATTCATGGGTATGCTTTATTTTTGAATGGGAACGACGTGCCAATCAGCGCCCTGCGCTTCTAACACACGATCACAATGGAACTCTTCAATTTCACTTTCGTGACCAGGCAATACGCAGACAACCGTCTCGCCGGCACTGCGTAGCTTGGATATCGCGCTGCGCAAGCCCTTGTCTTCACCCCAGGGCGCGCGGATCGCCGCGTGCAAAGGCGGGCCGCTCACCACACCCACCAAGGACTTGATGTCCAAGCTGAATCCCACGGCAGGCCGCTCACGCCCAAACACCGAACCTACCGCGTCGTACCGGCCACCGCGAAGCAATGCATTGGGTGCCCCTTGGGCATACACCGCAAAGCGTGCACCGCTGTAGTATTCGTAGCCACGCAAATCCGCCAGATCGAAAGAAACCGGGCTACCTTCCAGATGTCCGGCCAGCCATTGGAGCTGGTCCAGCGCTTGCGAAATCGCCGGCAGGTCGGGTAACAATGCGCGCGCCTGGGTTAGTACCTGCACATCCCCATAGCAACGCGTCAGGTTTTGGAGGCCCAGACG
Source organism: Comamonadaceae bacterium (assembly GCA_947483455.1). Taxonomy (GTDB): domain Bacteria; phylum Pseudomonadota; class Gammaproteobacteria; order Burkholderiales; family Burkholderiaceae_C; genus Allorhodoferax. Next base: position 5,314 of record CANKNK010000083.1, read on the forward strand.
CACAGCCGCATCCGAGCGACGTGCAATGGAGGCAATGGCAGCCGCATCTTTGACGGCAAGAGCCGCATGTATTTCAGTGGTTTCTAAAGGGCTAAGGGCAGCGAGCGATAACAGGCTGTTGACAATGCGCACATCGGCCAAGTCGACCATGAAATTGTGAACCTTGGCAGCACGCAGGCAATCCAGCGCCAGCGTGAGAATTTCCAAATCTGCCTCTAAACCCTGGTGCCCGTAAATTTCTGCGCCTAATTGCAAGGGTTCGCGGCTTGCGTGGGGCGCAGCCGGACGGGTGTGCAGTACAGGGCCGCAGTAACACAGGCGGGCTACGCCCTGGCGATTGAGCAAATGGGCATCGATGCGTGCCACTTGCGGAGTGCTATCAGCGCGCAGGCCCAGCATCCGCCCAGAAATTTGGTCCACCAGCTTGAAAGTTTGCAAATCCAGCGATTCGCCGGTGCCGGTCAGCAGTGACTCCAGGTGCTCCAACAGCGGAGGCATGACCAGTTCATAGCCATAGCAACGCGCCATATCCAGCAAATTTCTACGGATCTCCTCGATGTGGCGCGCCTCGGAAGGCAGCACATCGGCAATGTGATCCGGGAGGACCCAAGCAGACATGGATAAATAGGGATGCTGTTAAAAACGCGATTTTACCGGCCAAACCCTAGCCCCGCCTGGGCGGGACGCGGGAATCGCAAGTGCGTCAATACTTATTTTTTGACCGGAGCGGAACCCGAGCCACCGTTGCGAAAGACTTTGAAGAACTCGCTGGAGGAAGGGTCCAACACCATCACGTCGCTCTTATTGGCGAAACTGTTTTTATAGGCCTCTAGGCTGCGGTAAAACTGGGCGAACTGCGGGTCGCGGTTAAAGGCATCGGCATAAATACGGGCTGCTTCTGCATCGCCCTCGCCTTTGATTTTCTGGGCGTCGCGGTAGGCATTGGCAATCGTCACCTCGCGCTGGCGGTCGGCATCGGCGCGGATTTTTTCACCTTCTGCAGCGCCCGTGGACCGCAATTCATTGGCCACCCGCTTGCGTTCGGCTTCCATACGGCGATAAACCGACTCGGTAATGGCCTCTACATAGTCCACGCGGGTGATACGTACATCGACTACGTCCACGCCCCAGGGTTTGGCGCCCTTGACTTTTTCCAGTACTTCACGCTTGACGTCGGCCATCAAGGCCTCGCGCTTGAGCGAGAGCAATTCCTTCACGGTGCGCTTATTGATCTCCTCCTGGAAGGCATTGCGCACTACGCGGTTAAGTTGATTGGCGCCGGCCGCCTCATTCAGACCCACGTTACGGATGTATTCCGTAGGCTCAGAAATACGCCAACGCACATACCAGTCGATCACCACGCGCTGCTTTTCCGCCGTGAGCATGGGCTCGGTATCGCTGCTGTCTAGCGTGAGCAAACGCTTGTCGATATACGACACATTTTGAAAAGGCGGTGGCAGCTTCCAGTTCAAACCCGGTTCGGTGATGACTTCCTTGATTTGGCCGAGCGCATAGACCACCCCAAACTGGCGTTGGTCTACCACAAACAAGGTCGAGCTGGCCAGAGCCAGCAGCACCAATAAACTAGAAACAATAAATCCAATGCGGTTCATGCTGTTCTCCTAGCGCACATCGCGCTCACGGGTGCGCGCCGCTTCGCGGCTGCGTGGATCCACCGCGTTGGCTGCGGGCAAGGGGGTGGGAGGCACGGCCGCCGGGTTAGCCGCAGCCGCAGGCAATGCCAAGGGATCGCCTGCCGCGTTCATTTGCAGTATCTTTTCCAGCGGCAAATTCAACAAAGCTGCGCCCTGACGCGTATCGACCAGGACTTTCGTGACATTGGTGTAAATTTGCTGCATGGCGTCCAAGTACATGCGGTCTCGCGTGACTTGAGGCGCTTTTTGGTATTCGTTAAACACCGAGCGGAAACGCTGTGCATCACCCTGGGCCTGGGCTACCACACGCGCTTTGTAAGC
>CANKNK010000084.1 GCA_947483455.1 Comamonadaceae bacterium
CCACTTATGACAAGCACGGGCGTGCGCCCATCGAAGCCTGCTCCGCATAGGGCCCATGCCCCGGTGCATTACCGGGTGGAAGTACTCAGCCAGGCAGCGCACCTGTGGCAAGTGACCATGACGCTTGCAGCACCGGCCAGCAGCCAGTACCTGCGCTTACCGGTGTGGATACCCGGGAGCTATTTGGTGCGCGAGTTTTCCCGGCATTTGCACAGCTTGCAATGCAGCCAGGGCGGTAGCAAGGTGCAAGTGACGCAATGTGACAAAGCCGGCTGGCTGGCAGCCTGTGACAGCGCTCTGCCTCTGGAAATACGCTACCTGGTCTATGCTTTTGACAACTCGGTGCGTACCACCTGCTTGACCGATGTGCGTGGATTTTTCAACGCCAGCAGCCTGTGTTTGATGGCGCAGGACCAGAGCGACCGCCCCCATGCACTCGAGTTGGTGCGCGGCCCGGATATGCAAGGCTGGCACGTGGCCACCGGGCTGACGCCGCAGCGTGTGGATACCGCAGGTTTTGGCCGCTATGTGGCGGCCGACTATGACGAGTTGGCGGACTGTCCGGTCGAAATGGGTGTGTTTTGGAGTGGTGAATTTGTCGCCTGCGGCGTGCCGCACCGGTTTGTGGTGGCCGGTGCCTTGCCCTCGATGGACGGTGAACGGCTGTTGCGCGATGCGCAAAAAATTTGCGAAACCCAGATCTGTTTTTGGCATGCGCCGGGTGCGGCCCCCACCAAGGCCTTGGCGAAGCGAGTTCCCTTTGCGCGCTATGTGTTTATGTTGCACGCCGTCGATGAAAGCTATGGCGGACTGGAGCACCGCAATTCCACCGCTTTGATCGCCAACCGGCGTGACCTGCCGCGTCAGGGCGATGACAAAACCAGCGAGGGCTACACCAACTTGCTGGGACTGATCAGCCACGAGTATTTCCACACCTGGAACGTCAAACGCTTACGACCGGCCACTTTTGCGCGCTACGACTACACACAAGAAAACTATACCGAGCTGCTCTGGTTTTTTGAGGGCTTCACCAGCTATTACGACGACTTGCTGCTGCGCCGCGCCGGGCTCATTGATGACGCTAGCTATGTCAAGCTGCTGGGCAAAACCATCAATCAGGTGGCGCAAACACCCGGCCGCTTGGTGCAAAGCGTGGCCCAGGCGAGTTTTGATGCCTGGATCAAATACTACCGCCCGGACGAAAACACGCCCAATGTGACGGTTAGCTACTACACCAAAGGTGCGCTGGTAGCGCTATGCCTCGATTTGACACTGCGCGCAGAAGGAAAAACGACCCTGGACGCGGTCATGCGCGCGCTGTGGGCCCGTTGTGACGGTGGTCCGATGGCGCAAGAGGATTTGCTTGCGGTGTTGCGCGAACTCACGGGTCGAGCCTGGACTGCCGAAATCAAAGCCTGGGTACACAGCACCCGTGAATTGCCCTTGAAAGCCTTGTTAACCGGGCAGGGCTTGGAAGTGCATGAAGAGCCGGCGGCCATGGCCCAGCGCTTGGGTATCCGTGCGGAGGACTCGGGCGGTGCGGTGAAAATCAAAATGGTGCTCAGCGGTAGTGCGGCGCAGGCGGCGGGCTGGATGGCGGGCGATGAATGGCTGGGTGTCAGCTTGGCAGCCGGGCGCGGTAGCGCATCGGACTGGCGTCTGAGTAAATTGGACGACTTAGCGCCGCTGCTGGGCGCGCAAAAACGCTTTAGCGCTCTGCTTTCCCGTGACAAGCGTTTGCTGCGTCTGCCGGTGGTCTTGCCTAGCAAAGCCTGGACCTGGCGCTTGGCTTGCACCAAGCGCGCTGAGGACCAGTGGCCTTCCCTGTGATGCGCCTCTGCCTGGCCTGTGCTACGGGCGCATGGCGCTAGGGTGCTGAGTGCACTGCCTTGGGTATAGTGCCTTCTTCACCTTTCATTAAGGCGCTTACCCATCATGCCCTACCAACTCATCCACACCCGCATTGAAGCGGGAAAAGTCGGCATCATTACCTTAAACCGGCCCCAACAACTCAACGCGCTCAATGACCAGTTAATGGACGAGCTGGGCCAGGCGCTCAAAGATTGGGACGCCGATGAAGCTATTGGCTGCATGGTGATTACTGGAAGTGAAAAAGCGTTTGCCGCAGGCGCTGATATTGCCGCCATGGCCCAGTACAGCTTTGTCGATGTCTACCAAAGTGACTACATCACACGCAACTGGGAAACTTTGCGCACGGTGCGCAAGCCGGTCATTGCGGCGGTGAGCGGCTTCGCCCTGGGCGGCGGCTGCGAATTAGCGATGATGTGTGACTTCATTATTGCCGCCGATAACGCGCGCTTTGGCCAGCCCGAAATCAAAATAGGTGTGATGCCCGGCGCCGGTGGCACGCAGCGCTTGCCGCGCGCCGTGGGTAAAGCCAAGGCCATGGACATGGCACTGACCGGTCGCATGATGGACGCCGTGGAAGCCGAGCGCGCAGGCTTAGTCAGCCGGGTGGTACCGCTGGACAAATTGATGGAAGAAACCTTAGCTGCGGCTTTGATGATTTGCGCTTACTCCCAGCTAGCGACCCGCGCCGCTAAGGAAGCAGTCAACCGTGCGTTTGAGAGCGGCTTGGCCGACGGCATCCATTTTGAGCGCCGCCTTTTCCATGCCTTGTTTGCGACTGCCGACCAGAAAGAAGGCATGGACGCTTTTCTCAACAAGCGCAAACCGGTTTTCACGCACCGATAGACGCGGCCATAGCGGGCTGTACCCCAGGCTGAGCCGGCTTGTGGCTATAATTTCCGCCTCCGGTGATATAGCTCAGTTGGTTAGAGCGCAGCATTCATAATGCTGATGTCGGTGGTTCAAATCCACCTATCACCACCAATTTACGGGTCGAAAAGGGCGCTTCGGTGCCCTTTTTCTTGCCCTACAGCCTCTGGACAACACCATGAACCGCTGGATTCACGCGCTGGCGCTGCAAGCGCGCAAACAGGTCGCCCAAGCGCTTGGGATGACCCGCAAGAACAAGCCGGGCCGACTGGCGCCCGGCGCGCGTAGCCGCGGCAGTTATGCCTCGCAGGTGCTATCGGGCGCGCCCACCCAGGTCTGTTTCGCAGCCTAAGTCCTTTGCAAACTGCATTTATGCCTAAAAAAGTCTTTATCAAAACCTTCGGCTGCCAGATGAACGAGTACGACTCGGACAAGATGGCTGACGTGCTAGGTGCCGCCCAGGGCTATGAGAAAACCGCGGTGATGGAAGAGGCGGACCTGATTTTGTTCAACACCTGTTCGGTCCGTGAAAAAGCCCAGGAGAAGGTTTTTTCCGATTTAGGCCGGGCCCGTCAGATGCGCAAAAAAGGTGCCCAAATAGGGGTCGGCGGCTGCGTCGCCAGCCAGGAAGGCGCCGCAATTATTGAGCGCGCACCCTATGTGGATGTGGTGTTTGGTCCGCAAACCCTGCACCGGCTTCCTGAAATGCTGCGCCAGCGGCAGTTGCAAAATAAACCGCAGGTGGATATCAGTTTCCCCGAAATCGAAAAATTCGACCATTTGCCGCCCGCCAAGGTTGATGGCGCCTCGGCGTTTGTGAGTGTGATGGAGGGTTGCTCGAAATACTGCAGCTATTGCGTCGTGCCCTACACCCGTGGTGAAGAGATTCACCGGCCGTTTGAAGACGTGCTGGTCGAAGTGGCTGGCTTGGCGGACCAGGGCGTCAAAGAAATTACCTTGCTGGGGCAAAACGTCAATGCCTACCGCAGCGCGATGGGCGCCAGCGCCGAGATGGCCGATTTCGCAACCCTGCTCGACTACGTGGCTGCCATACCTGGCATAGAGCGCTTGCGCTTTACGACCAGCCACCCCAATGAATTTAGCCCCGCACTGATCGCCGCTTACGCCAAGCTGCCACAACTCGTCAGTCACCTGCATTTACCGGTGCAACATGGCTCGGACCGCATCCTGATGGCTATGAAGCGTGGCTATACCGCGATGGAATACAAGAGCACGGTGCGTAAGCTGCGCGCTATTCGTCCTGATTTGGCGCTCAGTAGCGACTTCATTGTCGGCTTCCCGGGAGAAACCGAGGCGGACCATGCCAAGCTGATGCAGCTGCTCGAGGACTTGCAGTTTGACAACAGTTTTAGTTTTATCTTTAGCCCTCGGCCCGGTACCCCCGCCGCTAATTTGCCCGATACCACGCCCCATGAGGAAAAACTGCGGCGCTTACACGAAGTGCAAGCGGCTATCAATGCCAGTATTGCCCGCATCAGCCAGAGTCGGCTGGGCACCGTGCAGCGCATCTTGGTAGAAGGCCCTTCCAAGCGGGACGGCAGCGAGTTAATGGGCCGCACGCAATGCAATCGGGTGGTCAATTTCGCCGGCCCTGCGCGCTTGATAGGGCAATTGATAGACGTACGCATTACTGAGACGCGCACCTATTCGCTGCGCGGCGAAGTCTTGACCCAAGAGGGCTAAGCCATGGTGTATCGTACGTTCGCAGCATGCATCGCGCTGGTCGGCTTGGCAGGCTCTTGTGGCGTATTTGCGGCGGCACCATTGCCTACCGTCAACGCGATTGAAGTGCCGCGCTATCTTGGCACCTGGTATGAAATTGCCAAGTTTCCCAATTGGTTTCAGAAAAAATGTGTGGGCAATACGCGCGCGCAATACAGTGTGCGCAGCGACGGTTCGCTGCAGGTGATCAACCGCTGCAAACTGGCCTCCGGGGACATGGACGAGGCCATCGGTGCGGCGCGCCAGATCGGTAACGTCAGTTCACCCAAATTGCAGGTGCGTTTTGCGCCGCAATGGTTGTCGATCATTCCTGCTGTGTGGGGCGACTACTGGGTGATTGATCTGGACGACAACTACCAGTGGGCGGCTGTGAGCGAACCGGGACGCGAGTATTTGTGGATTCTGTCGCGCACCCCCCGCATGGATCCGCAAACCTATGCCAATTTGCTAGTGCGCCTGACCGGCCTGGGCCTGGATGTACAAAAGCTGGAGTTAACGCCGCAGGATTAGCGCCTTGCACGCCGTCGCGCTGCAAGATGGGCTAGGTCGGATCAGCGCTGCCTGGTATGGGACGAGGCGCCTTGGATGCACACTCAGTCTGCGTGCGGGCATTCACAGGGCCTCTGGCCGGCAGCTCCTTGGTCTCTTTAGAAAGGCATCTTAGGCATGCCCTTCATGGAGGCCATGCGCTTCATCATTTTCATCATGCCGCCGCCGCTCATTTTTTTCATCATGTCCTGCATTTGCTCAAACTCTTTGAGCATGCGGTTGACCTCCTGTACCTGCACACCGGCCCCGGCAGCAATGCGGCGTTTGCGCGTGGCCTTGATCAGGTCGGGCTTGCGGCGTTCCAGCGGCGTCATGCTGTGGATGATGCCCTCTTTGCGTCGGATATCTTTTTCCGCCTTGTCCATGTCCACCTGACCGGCTTTGGCGGCCATGGCAGCGGGTAGTTTGTCCATCAGACTGGACAGGCCGCCCATTTGTTTCATCTGCTGAATTTGACCCAGGAAGTCAGTGAGGTCAAAGCTGGCACCGCTTTTGACTTTAGCCGCCAACTTTTGCGCGGCCTCGACATTGACCCCGGCGGTGACCTGTTCTACCAGGGCCACGATGTCGCCCATGCCCAGAATGCGCCCGGCGTGGCGGTCGGCATCAAAGACTTCTAGGCCGTCGATTTTTTCACTGGTACCGGCGAACTTAATGGGCGCGCCCGTTACTTGCCGTACCGAAAGCGCCGCGCCGCCGCGGGAATCGCCGTCTGTTTTGGTCAGAATGATGCCGGTCAGCGCCAATGCGTCTTTAAATGCCTTGGCGGTATTGATAGCGTCCTGGCCTTGCATGGCGTCCACCACAAACAAGGTTTCAATCGGGTTCAGCGCCGCGTGCAGGTCCTGGATTTCGCGCATGAGCAGTTCGTCGATGGCCAGGCGGCCGGCGGTATCTACGAGCAGCACGTCAAAGAAATGGCGTTTGGCATAGTCCAGGGCCGCCAGCGCGATAGCGACCGGCTTTTGGTCCGGGCTGCTGGGGAAAAATTCAGCGCCCGCCTGGGCCGTCACGGTTCTGAGCTGTTCGATGGCTGCTGGGCGGTACACGTCGCCCGAGACCGTGAGCACTTTTTTCTTGCGTTTGTCTATCAGGTGCTTGGCCAGCTTCGCGGTGGTGGTGGTTTTACCAGCGCCTTGCAGGCCGGCCATCAAAATCACGGCCGGTGGTTGTACTGCCAGGTTGATGTCACTGACACCCTGGCCCATGGTTGCCGCCAGTTCTTGGTTGACGATACTGACCAAGACCTGCCCAGGCTGCAAAGACCCCAGTACCTCACGGCCCAGTGCTTTTTCTTTGACCCGGGCAATGAAGTCGCGCACCACGGGCAGCGCGACATCCGCCTCCAGCAAGGCCATACGAACTTCGCGCAACATCTCCCCGACATTGTCTTCTGTGATGCGGGACTGGCCCCGCAAGGTTTTGACCAGGCGGGTCAGTTTGTCAGTAAGGGCGGAGGCCATAGGTTTCCAGTGTGGGATAGAGGCACAAGCGGCAGTCGCTTGGCTGTCGCCGGCAAAGGGGACAAAAGGCTAAACTGTCACCATGATTTTAGACAGCGCATTGTCCCCGGGCTTGGCCTTGACTATTTTGGCGGGCTTGGCCTACATCTGGCCGGCGCTGCGCGCGCGCAGCCAGGGAGCGCTGGCCGCCCGCGTCTGGGTCGCCATCGCTTGGCTAGCCCATGCCGCAACACTGGCCATGGCTTTCGTGGATTTGCCGACGCGCTTTGGCTTCGCCCCCGCCTTGTCGGTAACGGCCTGGTTGATCGCTACCAGCTATGCGGTCGAGAGTCAGGTTTTTCCGCAACTGCCGGCGCGCTGGGCCTTGAGCGCGCTGGGGGCCCTGTCGGTGGTGCTCGCCTGGCTCTTCCCGGGCAAGGTGTTGCCGGTGACGGCCTCGGCTTGGCTGCCGCTGCATATGGCAGTGGCCATTTCCTGTTACGGCTTGTTTGGCGTAGCGGCCGTCCATGCCTGGTTTATGACCCGGGCTGAAGCGCGTATGCGTATGGGTGTGGAAACCCACAGCGGGCTGCCCTTGCTCACCTTAGAGCGGCTCACGTATCGTTTTGTCGCCGCCGGTTTTGTCTTGTTGTCAGCCACGCTGGTCGTGGGCTATATGTTCGGTGACTTGGTCTATGGGCATGGCCATGCCTGGCGCTGGGACCACAAAACCGTTTTTTCCGTTTTGTCCTGGCTGACCTTTGCCGTGTTGCTGCTAGGGCGCTCACGCTTTGGCTGGCGTGGTAAGC
>CANKNK010000085.1 GCA_947483455.1 Comamonadaceae bacterium
AGGTTTGTGGTTAATTTGTTTGGTCACAATCCGTCCTTTTGGGAACGACTATGTTTGGTATCTTCGGGGTTGTTTTCTTGAATGTCTGCGTTTTTGCCAGCTTCATCGTGGGCGGCGGCAGCATGGCGCCGTTTATCCACGCGGCGCCCATTGAAGGATGGTGTATTTTCGGTTCCGCGTTGGGCGGGATGTTTTTGGGAAACAGCCCAGACGTGGTCAAAGCGGTGTTTGCGGGCATTGGACGATGCTTTAAGGGCTCCAAGTACCACAAAGACGACTACCTGAACACCATTTTCTGCGTGTCCAAGGTGATGAAGACGCTCAAAACCGAGGGTGCGGTGGCCCTGGAAGCCCACATCGAGAACCCCGAGTCCAGCGCAATTTTCGGCGAATACCCCAAGATCATTGGCGACCATGCGTTGCTGCACCTAATTTGTGACACCGTGCGTTTGATGGTCGTGTCCCAGGGCACCATCAGCACTATGGCGGTCGAAGAAATCATGGACAGCGCCATCAAAACCCACCATCACGACGAACTGAAGGCCTCGGCCGCCATTGCGACTTTGGCCGGTGCTTTGCCCGCGCTGGGCATTGTGTCCTGCGTGATGGGCGTGGTCAAAACCATGGACAACATCGATCAGCCTCCAGCCGTTTTGGGTGGCTTGGTCGGTGCGGCGCTGGTGGGAACGTTTATCGGCGTGTTCTTGGCCTACGGATTTTTCGAGCCTTTTGCCAAGCGCCTAGAACAAATTATTGAAGACGAAGCCTGTATGTACGGCGTTGTCAAGCAAATCATTGTCGGCACCTTGCACGGCCACCCCATGCCCCTGATTCTGGAAGCTGCGCGCGTCTGTATCAGCCACCACAACCAACCTAGTTTTGCCGAAGTATTTGACGGGCTGCGCGGGAAGTAAGCATGGCCACTGAAGCGCCGAAGGAAGAAGAAGTCCCCGCAGGTGCTGCGCCGGCGGGCGCCGAAGATGTTGCGGCGCCAGAAGAGGACGCGCCGCTCGCGCCCATTATTGTTAAGAAAATTGCCGCTGCGCATGCGGGTGCGCACGGTGGCGGTTGGAAAATTGCACTGGCCGACATGATGACGGCCATGATGGCCTTCTTCTTGTTGATGTGGATTTTGGGTGCCACCAACGACTCGCAGCGCAAAAGTGTGGCCGATTACTTCAAGCCCGCCTCTCAAAGCGTGGTCACTATGGGTGCCTTGGCCGGCTCCAACGGCATCATGGGCGGACGCTCGATTATTGATCCCGATGGTTTCCCCTACACCGCCAAACAAACCGGGCTCATGGAGCGCCTGACGCCAAAGTCTGAGGGCGGCCCTACGGAAAACGACCCTTCACCCAATAGCGAAAACGCCCGCGATAACGACGCCAAATCGCAAAACCAGTCGCCTGGCTCCGGAGAGGGTGAAGGCGGCGGCACCGGCACAGGCCAGGGTGGCGAAAAAGGAAAAATGGACCAGATGGAAAAAGACGTCAAAGAGGCCATGGCGTCCAACCCGGCCTTGGAGCAGCTGCAAGGACAGGTGCAGTTTGTCCGCGACAAAGACGGACTGCGCATCGAGGTCATCGACAAAGCCGATTTCTCTATGTTCCCGCTGGGAACTACCAAGTTGCAACCCAAAGCGCAGGCTTTGCTGGGCGAAATCGCCAAATCGCTAGCGGGCATGCCCAACAAAATTGCGGTGCGCGGCCATACCGATGCCACGCCTTTTGCCAATAAAGAAGGCAGAAATAACTGGCTGTTGTCTGTCGAACGCGCCGAAGCGACGCGCTCGGTGCTGGAGAAAAACGGCGTCAAACCAGACCGCTTTGTACAAATTGAGGGCGTGGCCGACACTGTGCCCTACAACCCCAACGACCCCAAAGATGCGCGTAACCGGCGCATGAGCATCACGGTCAAAAAAGAATAAGAGCCCGGCTGCACTCGCCCGCGGTGCAGACTTATTCGCAGTCCTTGAATTCGCGCTTGATGCAGGTCTTGGCCCAGCGGCGCGCAATCACCAAATCCGTCTCGCTGATCTCGGACGTCACTTTTTTCAGCGACTTGCCCGCCTCCGAATGCCCCGACTCCTCGGCAATAATGAACCACATCGCGGCCTTTTGGTAATCGCGCTCCAAGCCTTCGCCCTTGTAGCCTTGCCTGCTGGAGTACAGTTTGCCGAGCTGGAATTGCGCCTTGGGCTCTCCTTGCGCGGCAGCCCGGCGCAGCCACACCATGGCCTTGGGGTAGCTCTGCGGTGTGCCCTGGCCAAATAAATGCATCAAGCCTAGCAAAGACTGCGCCTCCCGGTCTCCGGTATCGGCCACGATTTGCCATTTAGCCACCGCACTGGCGTAGTCTTTGCGCTGGTAATCGGCATAACCGTCTTCCCACAAACCGGCGTGGGACGCCGTGCAGACCAGCAGCGCGCTACACAGCACGCGTCGCATAGAGAAGGATATGGACATAGCGATTAATTCCGCATCATATTTTTCATGGCAGCGGCCATCACCTTGGAATTGTCGCTTGGCTGTGCCTGACTTGCGGGGACTGCAGCGGCCTGGGGGGGCGCTCCTGAAACAGGGGGCGTGCTAGCTGAAGCATTGGCGGCGTTGGGCCCTCCCACAGGGGCAGTGTTCGCTAAGCCGGGTTCGAAGTCTTGCTGCATCACCGTGGCGCGGTACAGATTTCTTAGTTGGGGCAGGTTGTCCCACATGTCTTGCCAATCCAAATCAAAGGGCAAACCCATCCAGTTGCCCGATTTTTTTAGTGCATTGACGCAGTTCTGAATTTCCTCGCGGTTGAGCTCCACCATCGCTGTTTCTTCATTGCTCAGGCTGTCGCGCTGGCGGGTCTGTATGTCGGCCTCCAAGGCCTTTAATTGTTGATAGCAGCGCGCTCGCTCATTGCGCAGCAAGGCGCTGGCCCGTGCATCGTCAGCCTGGTCGCGCAGCTTGTTCACTTCGCGTTTAACCGCTGCCAGATTTTGCAAGGTAAGGTAGTAAAAAACGGCAGCGCCGAGCACAGCGGCAAGAAAGAAAAATATCAGCAATACCAGTGTGAGGTTCATGGCATCTGGCGCCCTAGGACGCATGGTTTTGTAAGCGAGCCCCGCAATACGGGGCCTATGTCTCCAACATCGGCACACGCCGAGTTTAGTCAAGTCGCAAGAACTTTAAAAGCCCAAGGCACAATAGGCGCTATGCTGATTCATCCCGCCATCAACCCGGTTGCCTTGCAACTAGGGCCCGTCGCTGTGCACTGGTACGGCCTGACTTATCTCGCTGCTTTCGGCTTGTTCATGTTCCTGGGGGCGCGCCGCTTAGGCCATGCGCCCTATGCGGGCGACACCGGCTGGAGTTTTCGCGACGTCGAGGACGTACTTTTTCTAGGGGTTTTGGGCGTGGTGCTGGGCGGACGCTTGGGCTACTGCCTTTTTTACAACCCGGCGTATTACGCAGCCCATCCGATTGAAATTTTGTACGCCTGGCGTGGCGGCATGAGTTTCCATGGCGGTTTGTTGGGTGTGATCGTGTCGATGGCCTGGTTTGCCTTCGAGCGCAAACGTTCTTTTTGGGCGGTAGCCGACTTCGTCGCCCCTTGCGTGCCTACCGGCTTGGCCAGTGGGCGGGTGGGCAATTTCATCAATGGGGAATTGTGGGGCCGGGTGGCCGACCCGGCGCTGCCCTGGGGCATGGTGTTTCGCGGCGCGGGCGATCTGCCGCGTCACCCTTCGCAGGTCTACCAATTCCTGCTCGAGGGCTTGCTCTTGTTTGTGCTCTTGTGGATGTATGCGCGCAGCGGGCCGCGCCAAGGCAGGGTGTCGGCGGCCTTTCTCATAGGCTACGGCGCGCTGCGCTTTGTGGTGGAGTATTTCCGCGAACCCGATGCCCATATCGGCCTCTTGCAAATGGGCCTGAGCATGGGCCAGTGGCTGTGCATTCCCATGGTGCTGGGCGGCGCGGCTTTGTGGTGGTGGTTCGGCACGCGGCCTGCACCGACGGCCTCCTGAAAAGGCCTAGCCGGTGGCCGGAACTATTGATTGGCAGCTCAGCGGCGCGCTGGCCACGGTAACGGTGTCCAACCCTGCCCGCATGAACGCCATGACGCGTGCCATGTGGCAGCAACTGCGCGAGGTTTTTTTGGAGCTTGCCGCGCGCACACACATTCGCTGTGTGCTGGTGCAGGGCGCGGGCGCCCATTTTTGCGCGGGTGGCGATATTTCCGAATACCCGGCTTTTCGCTTTGACCCCGACAGCCTGATGCATTTTCACGAAGTAGAGGTTTGGGGCGGCTTGCAGGCCATGCTGGACTGTCCGCTGCCTGTGCTGGCGCTTGTGCGCGGCAATTGCATGGGCGCAGGTTTGGAAATGGCCAGTTGCTGCGACCTGCGGCTGGGCGCTGCCAACAGCGTCTATGGCGCACCGATTGCCCGACTGGGCTTTCCCATGGCGCCGCGCGAGGCAGCACTGGTGCAGCGGGCCGTAGGCGCAGCCACCGCGAGTGCCATGTTGCTGGCTGCGGAAAGTTTTGACGCCGCGCACATGCTGCACTGCGGTTTCCTGGCCTGGAACCTGCCCGATGCAGCCCTGCAGGGTAAAGCCGATACCTTGGTGGCGCGCATGCAGGCGCTCTCGCCCCAAGCGGCCCGGCTCAACAAAGCAGTGCTGCGCCAGGGCGTCCCCGCGCAGGAGCCCACGCCGCATTCGGCCTATGCGTACGCCCCAAGCCCGCAACACCGCGAGGGCGTGCAGGCCTTTTTAGACAAGCGGCAGCCGGATTTTTGAAATATGCACGCAAGCGTCTTTGCAAGCACTAGGCCAGCTTGTATGCTGGAAGGTCGCAACCCTATCACCCTTGCTGAAAACTGAAAGCGTTTAGATGCAAAGCGTTCTCCTCGTAGATGACAACCCGGTCAATCTGAAGTGGCTGGAAATGCTGGTACAGCGTCTGGAGCAAACGCAATGCGCCAGCTTTACCGATCCCCTCGCAGCCTTGGAATTTGCGCGGTCGCGTCCCCTGGACCTGGTGGTACTCGACTACCAGATGCCCGAGATGAACGGGCTGCAATTCATTGCCGCCTTCGGCGCCTTGGAAGGTGCCGCATCGGTCCCTGTGCTCATGATCACCGCGCACGACGAAAAAGAGGTGCGCTACCGGGCTCTGGAAGCCGGCGCATACGACTTTCTGCCCAAGCCCGTTGATGCAAGCGAGTTTTTGGCCCGTGCGCGCAATTTACTCAAGCTGCGTGAAGCCAGTTTGCGTTTGGCCGACCATGCCGCTTGGCTGACCAAGGAGGTGGCCTTAGCTACCCATGAAATCCGCGAGCGCGAGCGCGAAACCGTGATGGCGCTGGTCAAAGCGGCCGGTTACCGCGACTATGAAACCGGGGCCCATATCGCACGCGTGGGCCATTACGCGCAGCTGATCGCCAAGGGCCTGCAGCTGCCGGCGCAAGACCAGGCTTTGCTGCTGGACGCCGCTGCCATGCACGATATCGGCAAAGTGGGTATTCCCGACCACATCCTGCTCAAACCCGGCCGCTTGGATGAGGCGGAGATGGTCATCATGCGCGAGCACGCGAGTCTGGGCTACGACTTGCTCAAAGCAAGCAGCTCGCGCTTGTTGCAAGCCGGTGCCACTATTGCCCTCAGCCACCATGAAAAATTCGATGGCAGTGGCTACCCCCAAGGCCTGCTCGGCGATACCATCCCGCTCTTTGGCCGCATCGTGGCGGTGGCCGATGTGTTTGATGCGCTCACCTCGGAGCGCCCCTACAAAAAGCCCTGGTCGCTTGACGCCGCAGCCGACTACCTGCGTGCGCAGTGCGGCCTGCATTTCGATCCGCAATGCGTGGATGTTTTTCTGGCCGCTTGGCCCGAAGTGCTGGCCATATACCAGCGCTTTGCCGATGAGCCCATGCCAGCCGCACACGCGGCCTTGGAGCCCCCTGCTGTTGCTGCGCAAGCCCCGGCGGGCTAAGCGCCAGCGGGTGCCTTAGCGCAGTACCAGCACCGGCGTGCTGCTATGCGTGAGCACATGCTGGGTTTCGCTGCCCAGCAGCAGGCGTTTGATGCCGCGCCGGCCGTGCGAGGCCATCACGATCAGGTCGCAGTCGTTTTTTTCGGCCGCGGTGATGATCGCGTGGGACACCATGTCGGACTTGCTCACCAGCGTGCGTACTTCAACGCCTTTGGCCGCAGCGGCCTTTTTGACCAGATCCAGCACCGCTTGGGCTTTGTTAATCCATAAGGCCTCGACGCGCTTGATTTCCCTGGAGTCGCTGGCCATGCCACCTTCAAAATAGGCAACGGGGTAGGGCGGGACCACCTGGATAGCCAGCAATTGGGCTTTGCAGGTGGCAGCCAGGCTGATGGCGCTGGCGACGGCTTTTTTTGACAACTTGGAGCCATCGGTGGCGACCAGAATGCGGGTGTACATCGTGTTTTCCTTGGAATATTGATTCGATGCGCCTAGCCTAAGGGCTTGGCAAATCGCGTACTTGACATGGATCAAAACGTCGCGGGGTGGGACGGCGCACACTGCCCCCATGTCTAATGCGGCTTGCCACGTTTCTTTGTCAGCGACCCGCGCCGTGCCTAAGGGCATCCCCGTACCGTCGCTCGCTTACGAGTCCCCACTGCCTGCAGCCCCTGCCCTGGCCGCCCTGGACGACCCCTTGGAGTGGCCGGCCTTCTCCCAGCAAGTGCAGGGCTCCGAAAGCCTCTGGGAGTCGCAGCTCGTGGTGCAGGGCATGCACTGCACCGCTTGCGCGATGACGGTGGAGCAGCTATTGCGCCAGGTGCCCGGGGTGCGTAGTGCGCGTGTCAACGCAGCTGCGCAGCGCGCCAGTGTGGTCTGGGACAGCACTCGTGTGTTGCCCGCGCAGTGGATCGGCCATGTCCATCGACAAGGCTATGTGCTGCTGCCTGCCAATGATGCATTCGCCAGGGATGCCCGCCGCAAAGAGCGCCGCGCCGCCTTGTGGCGCTGGCTGGTGGCGGGCCTGTGCATGATGCAAGTGATGATGTACGCCTACCCAGCGTACACCGCCGCGCCCGGCGACCTGAGCGGCGAGATGGAGCAATTGCTGCGCTGGGCTTGCTGGGTGTTGAGCTTGCCGGTGTTGCTGTTTTCCTGCGGACCTTTTTTTTCCAGCGCCTGGCGCGACTTGTTGGCGCGGCGCATCGGTATGGACTTGCCAGTGGCCTTGGGCATTGCCGTCACCTTTGCCGTTAGCAGCGCCGCGA
>CANKNK010000086.1 GCA_947483455.1 Comamonadaceae bacterium
TCCCTAATTTGAAAAACCTGGACCCGGACATCCAGGCCCAAATCGCCACCATAGACCCGGGCAACCAGTATCTGGTGAACTGGCTCTGGGGTTACACCACCATTGGTGTGAACACTGCCAAAGTCAAAGCCGCGCTGGGCAGTGAGCCTATGCCAGCCAATGTGTGGGAATTGTTCTTCAATCCGAAATACGCCAGCAAGCTCAAGAGCTGCGGCGTCAGCACGCTGGACAGCGCCACCGAAGTGCTTCCCGCTGCGCTGCATTACTTGGGCAAAGACCCCTATAGTAAAAACGCCGATGACTACAAGGAAGCATTGGCCTTGCTCAAGAGCGTGCGCCCCTACGTCACCCTGTTTAGCTCGTCGGGCTATATCAACGACATGGCCAGCGGCTCCATCTGCCTGGCGCTGGGTTGGAACGGCGACATCAATATCGCCCGCGCCCGCGCTATCGAAGGAAAAACCGGGCAGGATGTGGTGGCCTTGGTGCCCAAGACCGGCGCAGTGCTGTTCTTTGACATGATGGCGATTCCGGCAGACGCCGCCCATCCGCAAAACGCCTTGAAGTTTATTAACTACATCATGCGCCCGGAGGTGCATGCCGGTCTGACCAATAAAGTCAAATACGCCAACCCCAACAAAGAGTCGCGCAAGTTCATCAGCGCCGACGTGGCCAAAAACCCCTCGGTATTCCCCTCCAGTGCGGAGATGGCCACCATGGTGGCTCCCAAGGCCTTGAGCAATGACGTGCGCCGCCTGGCCACCCGTGCTTACACCTCTTTCAAAACCGGCATCTAAAGCTGCAATTAGCAAAGGCAGGGCCCTGGCGTGGTACAGACCGACTCTTTAGCGCGCGCCGCATCAGCTGCGCCGTTTTTACAAATCCAGCACATCGTCAAAAAGTTTGACGATGTATTTGCAGTGGACGATGTCAGTTTGGACATTGCGCAGGGTGAGATTTTTGCCTTGCTCGGCTCCTCGGGTTGTGGCAAATCCACCTTGCTTCGCATGCTGGCTGGCTTTGAGGTGCCAAGCTCTGGCCACATACTGCTAGCCGGGCAGGACATCGTGGGCCTTGCGCCCTATGAACGCCCCATCAATATGATGTTTCAAAGCTACGCGCTGTTTCCGCACCTGACGGTATGGGACAACGTGGCCTTTGGGCTGAAACGCGATGGGATGCCCAAAGACCAGATCGAAGAGCGGGTGACGCAAATGCTGGAACTGGTCCAGCTCAAGCCCTATGCCAAGCGTAAGCCGCACCAGCTCTCGGGCGGCCAGCAACAGCGCGTGGCGCTTGCACGCAGTCTTGCCAAGCGCCCCAAACTGCTGTTGCTGGACGAGCCGCTTGGGGCCTTGGACGCCAAGCTGCGCCAGCGCACCCAGCTGGAACTGGTGGACATCATTGAGCGTGTGGGGGTGACCTGCGTCATGGTGACGCATGACCAAGAAGAGGCCATGACCATGGCAACCCGCATCGGCGTAATGAGCGAAGGCAAGATTTTGCAAATCGGCAAACCGGCCGAAATTTACGAAACCCCCAATTGCCTGTTTGTGGCCGACTTTATCGGCACCGTCAATATCTTCAAAGGCGCGGTGGAGGTCGACGAGGCCGACCACGTCATCATCGGTTCGGCCGATTGCCATCACTACGTCTGCCACGGCATCACCGGTACGCAGGGCATGGACGTGCATGTGGCGGTGCGACCGGAAAAAATGTCGATCCAAAGCGAGCCCGTCACGGACGCGCAGCGGGAACTCGCCGCTGAAGTGGGCTACAACCTGGCGCAGGGTGTGATTACCGAATTGGCCTATCTGGGCAGTTTGACCACCTACCACGTCAAGCTTGCCAGTGGTCTGGTGGTCAAGGTCACGCACACCAATGACGCACGCCATGGCAGTTCGTCCCTCACCTGGGGTGACGCGGTCTATGTGTGGTGGTCTGGCAGCGATGTGGTGGTGCTGACGCGCTAAGGCCATGGCTAGCGTAGCCGCCTCCCACTCCGGCTACGCCCATCTGCTTGGGCGCTGGGGTAGGGTGGCGGTCATTGGTGTGCCCATGGTGTTTTTGCTACTGGTTTTTTTGTTGCCCTTTTTAGTGGTCTTCAAAATCAGCGTGTCGGAAATGGACACGGTTTTTTTCAAGGACGTGCTCAGCGTCAAAGACGATATGCTGGTCTTGGCCCTGCGCTATGGCAACTACATCAGCCTGACCCAGGACGCGCTTTACCTCACCGCCTACCTCAGCTCCATCAAGATCGCGGCCATCACCACGGCCATTTGTTTGTGCATCGCTTACCCTTTTGCTTATTTTTTGGCGCGCAGCCCAGCGGACCGGCGTCCGGCTTTGCTGATGCTGGTGATGTTGCCGTTTTGGACTTCATTTTTGCTGCGCGTTTACGCCTGGAAAATGCTGCTGGCCGATGCCGGTGTGTTCAACAACATCGCTATCGCGCTGGGCTTCATCGCCGAGCCTATCAAGATGATGAACACGCCGTTTTCGCTGGTGCTGGGCATGGTCTATACCTATGTCCCTTTTATGATTTTGCCGCTCTACGCCAATTTGGTGAAGATGGACTTGAGCCTGCTAGAAGCGGCGCTGGATTTGGGCGCCACACCCTGGCAGGCCTTTTGGCGCATCACCGTGCCCCTGTCTGCTAGCGGCATCATCGCCGGCTCCATGCTGGTGTTTATCCCCTGCGTAGGCGAGTTCGTTATTCCTGAATTGCTGGGCGGCCCCGAGACTTTGATGATCGGTCACGTACTGTGGGATGAGTTTTTCGGCAATAACGACTGGCCCATGGCGGCCAGCGTGGCCGTGGTGATGGTCGCCCTCATCATCATCCCGCTGGCGCTTTTCAATAAATACCAGGCTGAAAGCACGGTCGGGGGCCGAGCATGAGTGCCGTAGGTCGCCGCACCGCTTTTGCCTGGATGGGCGGGGTGTATGTGTTTTTGTACCTGCCCATCATCACCTTGATGCTGTTTAGTTTCAATGCCAGCCCCATGGTGACCCATTGGGGCGGTTTTTCGCTGCGCTGGTACGAGGCTTTGTTACAGGATAGCGAAATCATTGAGGGCTTCAAGCTGTCTTTAAAAATCGCGTTTGCTACCGGCTGCTCGTCGGTCGTCTTGGGTACGCTAGCGGCCATTACCTTGCACCGCTTCAAGCGCTTTCCCGGGCGCACCTTGTTTGCGGGTATGGTCAATTCGCCGCTGGTCATGCCAGAAGTCATCATCGGCCTGTCCCTGCTGCTCATGCTGGTCTCTGTGCAAAGAATCTTCGGCTTTCCGGACCGGGGCTTTGGCACTATTTGGCTGGGCCACACCCTGCTGGGCATGGCCTATGCCACCGTGGTGGTGCTCTCCCGATTGCAGGAAATGAGCCCTTCGCTCGAAGAGGCGGCACAGGATCTGGGCGCCCTGCCTGCCCAGGTGTTTTTCCTCATTACCCTTCCGCTGATTTCGCAGGCACTGGCCTCGGCCTGGTTGCTGACCTTTACGCTGTCGCTGGACGATGTGGTAATTTCGGCCTTTCTCAACGGGCCGGGTTCGACTACCATGCCGATTACGATTTTTAGCCGTGCCCGCCTGGGCCTGAACCCCAGCGTTAACACGGTGGCCACCCTGACGGTACTGGTAGTCAGTATCGGCGTGCTCGCGGCCAGCGTGTGGATGTCCCGCCTTGAAAAGCGCAGGGCCTTGGAAATGGCAGCGGCTTACCGCAAAGTGGATTAGCTGGCCTGCCAGCGCCCATCAGATTTATTGACCCAAAGGAGTAAGCAATGCACTTGAAGAAAAAACTGTGGATCGTGGCCTTGGCCGGCGTACTCCCCTGGGCCGGGGCACACGCCCAATCGGTGGCCGACTTGCAAAAAGAAATCAACGCCCTCAAGGCCCAGTTGCAAAGCTTGCAAAAAAAGGTGGAAGCCATCAGCACCCAGCCCGAGGCTACGCCGCTGGCGCAACAGGTCAACCGCCTGGAACAGCGCTTGGATTTGGGTGAAGACGACGCTGAAAAGTCAGGCTTTAAAGGCGTAAAAATCAATGGTGTGATTGAGGCGGCTTACAAGTACAACACCATCAGCGCCAGCAACGAGTTCAGCGCCAGTGCCGGTTACGCGGTCGGTGAGTTGGGCATGGTCCAGATCACCAAGGAATCGCAAGACGGTGAGGGCGTGGATTGGACCCTGCGGCTATTGCCAGGCGGCGATCCGCTGGTGCATGAAGCCTCGCTGTCGATTCCATTGAACAAAAGCACCCGCATCATTGCCGGTTTCATGCCCGATTTCCAAGGCTATGAATTTGCCTTTCCCAATGCCAATGCCACACTGGGTAATCAATTGATCACCCACAACGCTTTGTACGATTTGGCGGGGGCAACCGCTTATACCGGCGCTGGCATGGCCTATACCTTGGGTGGCGGGAAGTATGCGTTGAAGTGGATTATCGGTAACGCCGACCATGGTGCGGATGCATTGGCCTCAAGCTTTGATGCGCCTTCCGTAGATACGACAACCATGGCCGAGAACACCACCACGTTTGTTGCAGCGCGCTCCGACCTGCGTTCCACTGCATTCGCCTACCGCGGTGACTGGTATGTCAATGACACTACCTATGTCGGGCTGTCCGGCTTGCACGGCCGGGGCAACCGCGTGTTCGACATCATGGCCGTTGATGGAGGCATCACGCGTGGCGACTGGCAAGTCAATGGTCAATTCACCATCGGCCGCATGGACCGAGCGGGTGCCAATGGCAGCGGCACCAGCTGGCAGGGCTTATCGGGCTTGGTGGGCTACAAAATTGTGCCGCGCTTGCAATTGCTGGCGCGTGCGGATTACCTGATGAACAGCGAGAACGGCGGCGGTACGTATTACGATAACGGCGGTATCTACGGCAATGGCCTAGGCCCGGAGCGTGCCTCTGATGGGACCTTTGCCTATGACGCGGACACCGGTTTGGCGACTAAGGGCGCTAATTTAATGCGTTTAACCGTGGGTACGAACTACCAGGTCAATTCCACAACCCAGTGGAAAACAGAGTTCAGGTTAGACCAGTCCAGTGGCTATAACTTCCTGAATTCTGATAACGTGACCTACAGCAAAGATAAGCAATCCCTGGCGACCTCACTCGTCTTGTCCTTCTAAGCCATCTTTACCTGGATAAAAAGGGCCGCTCTAAGCGGCCCTTTTTATGGTGTAACAACGAGGCAGGCCACATTTCTGGGCCAGAGTCAGTCCCACTGCGTTCGGCGCAAGCTGGGCTTAGCGCAAAGGCTTCAACCTCTGGCCACCGGCCTTTCCGGATCGCTGCACCATTCACTCCAACTCCCAGCAAACAAGGCCGTGTTCCCGAACCCGGCGATTTGCATAGCCAGGATATTGGGTATGGCAGTCACGCCGCTGCCGCAGTGGTGGACTACGGTGTCAGTGCCACGCGCACCTAGCAGTGTTTCAAACTCAGCACGCAATTGCGCCGCCGGTTTGAACTTGCCGTCTGCATCCATATTCACATTGAAAGGCCGATTTAATGCGCCGGGAATATGCCCAGCCACCGGGTCCAGGGGTTCGACCTCCCCCTTAAAGCGCGGCGTAGCGCGTGCATCCACGATGGTTTGCGTGGCGCGGCCCAGGCGGCCCAGCACCTGCTCGGCTTGCACCAGCGTCACCAGCGGTTCGCGCAGCGCAAAGTCGCCAATTTGCTGCACTGGAAGCGACTGCATGGCACCGCTTTCAGTGCTGCCGCTCGCCGCTGTCCAGGCTTTCAGCCCGCCGTCTAACACCGCCACGGCATCGTGTCCCAGCCACTTGAGCATCCACCACAAACGCCCGCAAAAACTAGAGCCTTGGCGGTCGTAGACCACGGCCTGCATGCCCGGCCTAAAGCCCACGTCACGCAGCCACTGCGCCACGGTTTCGCGCTGCGGCAGAGGATGGCGGCCGCCGCTTTGCGCGCCCGTAAGTTGCCGGTCTCCTTTGGCGCTAAGGGTGCGTTCCAGGTCCGCAAACACGGCGCCCGCAACATGGCTTTGCGCAAACATCTCGCCCCCGGCCTCGCTGCGGGTCAGGTCGAAGCTGCAATCAAACACCATCAGGGGCACATGGGCTTGCTGTAGTTGCATGACTTGCTCAGGGGAAATCAGGGTGGTGTACATGGCGTAATCGGCAGATGCTGCGGTGGAGTTTTTGGCTAGCTTGGTTTTGCACTGTACCCCAAGACGCCGGATGAAACGCAGGGCAAAGTGCCATCCGGATCGGCGTGATTGCCTGCAAAGGCTAGCCCGACAGCAGCACTCGCATGGCTGCAAGGCGGCACCGCCCACGCGACTGCGCAAGCCCCTTAATGGTCCTGCGCCGGTGTATCGGGCAGTGCCCGTGCGCGCAGGGCGGTAGACAGTACGCCGCTGGCCAAAATCACAGCGATGCCGGCCCAGCCCAAGGGCGCGATGTGATCGCCAAAGAGCAGCACGCTGTACAAACTGGCAAACACAATGCCAAAGTATTGCATGCTGGCCACTACCAGCGTGGCACCTTGGCGGTAGGCACGGGTCATGCACCACTGGGCCAAGGCTGCCAGTAAGCCAATGGGAATGAGCCAAGCGGCGTCATGCGCGCTGACCTCGCTCCAGGGCGTCAAGTCGGTGAACAGCATGCCCACAGCGCCCACCAGGGCCGTGCACACGGAGAAATACAACACGGTGCGCTCTTCCGGCTCGCCCGCTTTTCCGAGTGCGGTTACCTGCATATAGGCCAGTGCCGCGCCTATGCCCGAAAGCAGGCCAATCAGGCCAGCAAACAATTGGTCGTGGTCGATGGTGGGTCGCAGCGTCATCACCACGCCAATAAAACCCAGCATCACCGTGCCCATCAGTGCACCTTGTTTTTCGGCCGGTCCGTAGAGCAGTGCGCCGCCCAAAATAAAGGCCGCTACCCAGACGCCGCTCATATAGTTCAAGGTCATGGCCGTGGCCAGCGGCAGATGGGCAATCGCATAAAACCAGGAACCCAGGGACAGCACGCCTACGCCGCTGCGCGTCAGGTGCATCATGGGCACGGGGCTGCGCCAATGGACGCCGCGCGCCCGCACCACCACCGCCATGAAGATGACGCTCACCAGACCGCGGTAAAAAATGATCTCGAAGGTGCTAAAGCTGTGCGAGGCCGACTTCACGCCTACCGCCATGGTCGCAAACAAGAAAGAGGCCA
>CANKNK010000087.1 GCA_947483455.1 Comamonadaceae bacterium
ACCCGCAACATCCAGTTGTCCATCAAGGCCAAGGACGCGGCAGACCAAAGCGAAGCCATGCAAACGCTGAGCCAGCAGTCGGCCCGCGAAAATGCCGGCACGACCAGTCTGGGCGCATTGCTGCGCGCCAAGTTGGATAACAACTAAGCGGCGCCTGCCTCTTAGGTAGTCCCCAAGCGACCGGCGTGTGCCGGTCGCTTGCATTGTTTTCAAAGCTCTCTATGACCCGCTCTGACATCGTCGAAGAATTGGCCAGCCGTTTCAGCCAATTGACCCAGCAAGACGCGGAATTCGCCGTCAAGGCCATTCTGGACGCGATGAACGACGCCTTGGTACGCGGTCAACGTATCGAAATTCGCGGCTTTGGCAGTTTTTCTGTCAGCCACCATGCGCCGCGCATGGGCCGCAACCCACGCAATGGCGAAAGCGTTGCTATACCGCAGCGCCGTGTGCCGCACTTCAAGCCCGGCAAAGCGCTGCGCGAAGCCGTCGATACCGGGATCGCCGCGGCCAGCGGCCCGCCCGCCAAGTCTTGATTCCCTGTCGGCCCGATAGAATCGACGCCGACCAAGGAATTGCATGAACCCATTCTTTTCGCTGGTGAAACTGCTGTTCAAAGCAGCTATTTTTTTCACCCTGTTTGCGTTTGCCTTGAATAACCAGGCGGACGTCACCGTGCATTTTTTCTTTGGCTACCACTGGACCAGTCCGCTGGTCATGGTGGTGCTGATCAGTTTTGCTGGTGGGCTGCTACTGGGTATCTTGGGCATGGTGCCACGCTGGTGGCAGCAGCGCCGCGCAGCCAGGCGCAACGCAGCAACAACAAAGACCCCAAGTGCCCCGGCCATTGCGACGGCCGACGAATCCCTGACCCATGGACTTTGACCTGAACTGGGTGCTGATGGGTCTGCCCATTGCGTTTGTGCTGGGCTGGCTGGCCTCGCGCTTTGACCTGCGCCAGATGCGCCTGGAAAACCGCCAAGCGCCCAAAGCCTATTTCAAAGGCCTCAATTTCCTACTCAACGAACAGCAAGACCAGGCCATTGACGCCTTCATCGAAGCCGTACAAAACGACCCGGATACCTCGGAGCTGCATTTTGCGCTGGGCAATCTGTTCCGCCGTCGCGGCGAATACGAGCGCGCCGTGCGCGTACACCAGCATTTGCTCTCGCGTGGCGATATCAGCGCAGATGACCGCCACCGCGCACAGCACGGCCTGGCGCTGGACTACCTCAAGGCCGGGCTGCTCGATCGCGCCGAGACGGCGTTGCTGGCGCTAGAGGGGACGCGCTTTGAATCGCAAGCCCGACTGGCATTGTTGGCCAATTACGAACGGTCGCGCGATTGGGTGGGCGCCGCGCAGGTAGCGGCCAAACTGGAAACCGCAGGCCAAGGCAGTTTCGCGGGGCGGCTAGCCCATTACCTGTGCGAGCAAGCGGCTGCGCAGGTGGCAAAGGGTGAAATTGCCACCGCCAAGGAGCTGCTCCAACAAGCGATTGCCAGCGCGCCCAATAGCCCGCGCGCCTATATTGACTTGGCACGTCTGTTTGAAAGCGCCGGCGAGCCCGCCCAAGCGCTGGATTTGTTGAAGCAAGCGGCCCAGGCCGCGCCCAAGTCCGTGGCCTTGATGGCGTCCATGATGACGCGCTGCGCCTTAGCCAGTGGGCGTGGCCCCGCTGTTTCGGCGCTTATGCAACAAGCCTATGCGCATACGCCTTCGCTGGACGTGCTCGACGCGATCGTGGAATTGGAAAATGCCCAGAAGGGCCCGCAGCACGATGCCCGCAATTGGTATGTACAACACCTAGAAAAACAAGCTTCGCTAGTGGCAGCGGCGCAATGGATTGCCGGGGAAAAGCTAGAAAATGAACAATTCCATCCGCAAGTGCAGCGGGCGCTCGACCAGGCCGTCAAGCCGCTCAAGCGCTACCGCTGCGCCGCTTGCGGCTTTGAAGCCCAACACCATTTTTGGCACTGCCCGGGCTGCCAGGCCTGGGACAGCTACCCGCCGCTTCGTGTGGAAGAACTATGAACCCTGATGCATTAAGTCCCCTGTCTGCTGACCGTATCAAAACCGCCCGCGTCTTGGTCGTGGGCGATGTGATGTTAGACCGCTACTGGTACGGCGCGGTGGACCGCATTTCGCCCGAAGCGCCCGTGCCGGTGGTGCGTGTTACGCGCGAAGAAGAGCGCGGCGGTGGCGCTGCCAACGTGGCACTGAACGTGGCCGCACTGGGCGCCCAAGCTACCTTGCTCACGGTGGTAGGTGAAGACGAAGCAAGCCACAAACTGGAAAAACTGCTGGCACAAACCGGCGTAAAAACCGAGTTGCGCCGCGACGCCGCGCTCAAGACCACCGTGAAGCTGCGCATCATCGGCAGGCAACAGCAATTGATACGCCTGGACTTTGAAAACACCCCCGACAAAGAAATTTTGGCCAGCCAAACCGCGCGCTTTGAAGCGCTGCTGTCCGCCCATGATGCCGTGCTGTTTTCGGATTACGGCAAAGGCGGACTGGCGCATGTGAGCGACATGATCGCTAAAGCCCGCGCTGTGGGTAAACCGGTGCTCATCGACCCCAAGGGCAGCGACTATTCGCGCTACCAGGGTGCCACCGTGATCACACCGAACCGGGCCGAGTTGCAAGAGGTGGTGGGCGCATGGCACTCGGAGGAACAACTGCTGGCCAAAGCCCAGGGCCTTCGCAGCCAGTTAGGCCTGGCCGGACTCTTATTGACCCGCAGCGAGGAAGGCATGAGCTTGTTTGAAGACGGTGGGGCCAGCCATGTGAGCGCGCAAGCGCGCGAGGTGTTTGACGTTACCGGCGCGGGCGATACCGTGATCGCCACCATGGCGGTGCTCTTGGGTGCTGGCATGACGCTGCAACAAGCCCTGCCCTGGGCGAACCGCGCCGGTGGCTTGGTCGTGGGTAAATTTGGCACGGCCACGGTGCGCTTAGAGGAGTTGATCGCATGACACGCGTTGTAGTGACGGGCGCCGCTGGCTTTATCGGCAGCAACATCATTGCCGGGCTCAATGCACGCGGCATCGAGAACATCATCGCCGTAGACGACCTGCGCGACGGCGATAAATTTCGCAACTTGGCCGTAGGCCGCATCGCCGATTACGTGGACGCCGCCGATTTTTACGGCGCCTATGCCGCAGGCCACTACGGCACGGTAGAAGCCGTGTTCCACGAGGGCGCTTGCAGCGACACCATGGAACTTGACGGGCAGTACATGATGCGCAACAACTACGGTGTGTCGCTGCAATTGTTTGAAGCCGCGCAGGCGCAGGGAACACGTCTCCTATATGCGTCGTCAGCGGCCACCTATGGCGGCTCCGAGCGTTTTCGTGAAGAGCCGGCCTGCGAGGCACCGCTCAACGTTTATGGCTACTCCAAACTATTGTTTGACCAGGTGATGCGCCGCCGTCTGGGGGCGCAACTGCAACACGCCAAAGTGCAAGTAGCCGGGTTTCGCTACTTCAATGTCTACGGTCCGCATGAGCAACACAAAGGCCGCATGGCCAGCGTGGCCTACCACCAGTTTCACCAGTTCCGCAAGGAAGGCGCGGTCAAATTATTCGCGGACTATGGCGGCTATGCAGCGGGCGCGCAAATGCGCGACTTTGTGTTTGTCGATGACGTGGTCGCCGTCAATCTCTGGTTTTTTGACCACCCCCAGAAAAACGGTATTTTCAACCTAGGCTCGGGCCGAGCGCAAAGTTTTAATGAGGTGGCCTGCGCCGTCGTCAACACCTTACGCGCACAGCAAGGGCATGCTCCCATGGCGCTGCCAGACATCGTGGCCCAAGACTTGTTGCAGTACATCCCTTTTCCAGACGCTTTGCGCGGCAAGTACCAGTGCTTTACCGAAGCGGATTTGGGCGCCTTGCGTGGCGCCGGGTGCGAACACCGCTTTGCCGATGTGCAAACCGGGGTGTCGCGCTATGTGCAATGGCTGGCGCAAACCCAGTAAGCCCATGCGCAGCGCCTTGGCCCTGAGCTTGCACGCCACCGCCTTGTGGCTGGCATCGGCTTGCCTCAGTGCGTGCATGGCCACTGAAATCAATCAGGCCACCGAGGCCGAGCTAGACAGCGTCAAAGGGCTTGGCCCCGCCAGCACCGCCCGCATTCTCGAGGCGCGCGCACAAGGCCTGTTCAAGGACTGGGCCGACCTGATGCGCCGCGTCAAGGGCATCAAACCGGCGCAAGCGGCCAAGCTGTCGGAAGCCGGTTTACGCGTCAACGGCAAAAACCTGGCCGGTGAAGATACGCCTTAAACGTCGGTAACACCGCCGTTAAAGAGGCGCTCTAAGTTTTTGCCAATGCGCTGGCCTTGCGTCCCGGCAACAGCCAGCGGCTGCGCCACAATAGCGCCATGAACCCCGTCATCCCCATTTGCTTAGGCGCTTGTGCGGGCGCCCTCGCGCGCTGGCAGCTGGGGCTCTGGCTCAACCCCAGTGTTTTGCCAGGCACGGCCCTACCCTTGGGCACCTTGGCCGCCAACCTGGTAGGCGGCTACCTGGTGGGTGTGGCGGTCGCCTTATTCCAAGCCATGCCCGAACTGGACCCGGCCTGGCGCCTGGCCTTGATCACCGGATTTTTAGGCGCTTTGACCACCTTCTCCAGCTTTTCTGCCGAAGTAGTCGCCATGCTCGGCCAGGGCCGCTACACCCTCGCATTGGGCACCGCCGCGCTGCACCTATTGGGTTCGCTGCTGCTGACCATTGCCGGGATGCGCACGATGGAATATTTTCTCGCCTCCGCCGCCTGAAAGCTGCCTTGCTTTAGGCGCCTCACTGCGCGAGCTCGGCGTCTGACTGCGAAATCCGCGTGGGCGCTGCCCCTACAAAGGCAAGACCTGCGCCATATCAGGGCGCTCTAACCATTGCGCAAACTCATCGGCCATTTGCCGGGCGGCTGACGTTGCGCCATTCCAAGCCCGCATGCGACCGGCCAGGTCATTGCCATAGTGGGTGAAATCGGTGCGGTCGGGCAATTTGCCGTTGGGCAAGCTGCGCACCCACTCCGGGTTCGGGGCCAGTACCACCATGGAATCTAAAAACGCGCTGCTGCCATGGCGCCATTTCCAAGGTTTGTCCAGCCAACCGGGCACCACGGCTTTTTGAAAATGTGGGTACAAGACCAGGCCCTGCCCGGCACCCCAGGCGCCATCGCTTGCGGCTGCGCTGTAGTTCAGGTGCAAGTGGTAATCGGTAATGCCACCATCCCAATAAGCGCCCGCTGGCGCACCGGGAATACCGTGTACCGCTTGCAGCAAAAAGGGGATAGAACAACTCGCTTGCAGCGCCTGCATAAAGTTGTCTTCCACCAGCGGTACTGCGTGGGTGCGAAAGTCGGCGCTGGAAAACGGCAAGGGACCTGGGTGCGAAGAAAAAACCACGCGCTCTAGCGATAGGCCCAACAAACGGCGGTCCACCGCATTTGAGGCAATCGCCAAGGCATAGCCCAGTGGCGTGAAAAACGGATGCTCGCGCTGCAAGAGGCCGCGCCCACGTGAGGCCAGGATGTGCAAGCGGTACCGCGGATGCGTCAAAAGCTCCTGCATCCGGCCCCCATAAAACAAGTCCAAGTTATCCCGGAACTGCTGGCTCACCAAGGACGCGGGCACGCGCTTTTGGCCCGGCGCCATTTCATAGTGCTGGGCGATGTAATCGCGCTCCAAGCGCTCCAGGGAGGGCACGGGGTCGTTTAGGCACGCGGTCGCCATACGCCAGGCGCCAATCGATGCGCCGACCAAGTGCACGGTCTGGGTACTCTGCAGCAGCCATTGGCCAAAAATAAACCGATCCAAAGGTCCCAGAATCAAGCCCTTGGGGCCGCCAGCCGCAGCCGGCACCACGCGCACGCTGGACGGCTGCAAGCCATCTCGCGCCAATGCCGCACGGGCCGTTTTACCGGCATAGAGGTGTAAAGCACGCATGACTTTATTTGCGCAGGCCTTGCAATTGCGACAAAGCTGCGGCCATTGCGCCTTGGGGAGCCACTTCGCGCGTGGGCTGCAATTTGTAAGCGCCGCCCCTGGTGCCTTGGCCTTGGCCTTGCGCCAGATGCGCCTTGCTGCGCGGCGCATCACCTAGGCGCATGGTCAAGCTAATGCGTTTACGTGCCACGTCTACCTCCAGCACCTGCACTTTGACAATGGCGCCGGTTTTCACCACCTCGCGCGCATCGGCAACAAATTTTTGGCTCATCTGGCTGACGTGGATTAAACCGTCTTGGTGCACGCCTAAATCCACAAACGCGCCAAAGGCCGCCACATTGCTGACCGTGCCTTCAAGCACCATGCCTTCACGCAAATCGCCGATGTCTTTCACCCCCTCGGCCAAGCGCGCCACCTTGAAATCCGGCCGTGGATCGCGCCCGGGCTTTTCCAGCTCTTTGAAAATGTCTTGCACCGTAATAATGCCCACGCCTTCATTGGCAAACAAGGCGGGCCGCAAGCTTTGCAGCATGTCTCTGCGCCCCAACAGCGCTTGCACGGGCTGCCCGGTTTTTTCCAAAATGCGCTGCACGACAGGGTAGCTTTCGGGGTGGATGCCGGTGTTATCCAATAGATTGTCGCCGCCGCGAATACGCAAAAACCCCGCGCACTGTTCAAAGGTCTTGGCACCCAAGCCGCTCACCTGCAAGAGCTGCTGGCGACTGGCAAAAGCACCTTGCGACTCGCGCCGCGCCACCACAGCGCGCGCCACCGTGTTGGATAAACCCGATACGCGCGACAGCAGGGGCACGCTGGCAGTGTTCAGGTCCACGCCTACTGCATTCACGCAGTCCTCCACCACCGCGTCGAGCGAACGCGCCAAAGCGCTTTGGTTGAGATCGTGCTGGTACTGCCCGACGCCAATCGACTTGGGCTCAATCTTTACCAGCTCCGCCAGGGGGTCTTGCAAGCGGCGCGCGATACTGGCCGCGCCACGCAGGCTGACATCGACATTGGGCATTTCCTGGCTGGCGTATTCGCTTGCGCTATACACCGAGGCACCGGCCTCGCTCACCACAATTTTGTCTATCGCTGGCGCATCCGGTCGGGCCATGGATTTGATCAGGTCCGCCGCCAGGGCATCGGTTTCGCGGCTGGCGGTGCCGTTGCCGATCGCGATGAGGCTGACATGGTGCTTGGCACACAAAGCACGCAAGGC